>JAZOWJ010000050.1:0-3229 GCA_045659125.1 Acutalibacteraceae bacterium | reverse complement strand
TCTTTGCCGATATGAATTTTGACGGCGAAATCACTGCAGCCGATGCCCGTCTTGCACTGCGTGTCGGTGTCGGCCTCGAAAAGAAATACACCTCCTACGATATGCGTCAGCAGCAGCTGGAGGACACATGGGTTGATCCCGATGAGCCTGCGATTCCCGACGGCCCCGTTGAAGTGCCCGACGATGAGCCTGAGGTGCCCGAAATCCCGTTGGATTGATACAAGGCGCCCTTTACGGCAATTTGATATTATTTGCTTGACAAATTCGTAAATTTATTGTATATTGTTGCTTAATGCCAAGCGGTGACTTGGCAATTGAAAGGAAATGAACTGACATGGCTGATGTTTACAAGCTGACAGCGGAAGAATTTGCCCGTTACAAAGAAGAACTCGACACCTTGCGTGATTCCGGCAGAAAAGAAATTGCCGTAAGACTTGACGAGGCAAGAAGTCTGGGCGATCTTTCCGAAAATGCGGAATATGATGCCGCAAAGGACGACCAGGGCAGAATGGAAGCCCGCATTGCAGAGCTCAAAACCATTATTGAGAATTCCGAAATCATTGATGCAAGCGCTCTTTCCACCGCAACGGTTGCTGTAGGTTTGTTTGTTAAGGTATTTGACAAAACCTTTGATGAAGAAGTGGTTTACTCCATCGTGAATCCCCCGCAGGCAGACCCGTTTGAAAACAAAATCTCCGACACCTCTCCCGTAGGCGCCGCATTGCTCGGCCATGCTGTGGGTGATGTTGTCAATGTTGAAACCCCCGCAGGCATTCTGGAATTCAAAATTCTCGACATCTTCAGGTAAAAAAATCATTCGCCGCCCGGAAACCCTCCGGACGGTGCTTGTTTTATTTTTTGAATCTTTATCACAGGAGTTTGTATGGTTGCTGCGGCCATCCTTGCAGGCGGTGTGGGCTCGCGAATGGGGGCCGTCACTCCCAAGCAATATCTTGAAATCAATAACGAGCCGATTCTGATTCATTCCGTGCGTGCCTTTCTGACACACAACAGGGTGGATCGGCTTTGTGTTGTTGTTCCGCAGGCCTTCTGCGCCGAAACCGAGCTTCTGCTGCAAAATGCATTCGGTGCGCAGTGTGAAATTCCCGTGATTGCAGGCGGTGCAAACCGCAGCCTGTCCTTGCTGCAGGCTGCAAGATTTTTTTCGCAGAGCTGTCCGCGTGAAACCGTTTTTATCACGCATGATGCCGTGCGTCCGTTTGTCACAAAGCGCATGATAGATGAAAATATTGATTTTTGCCTGCAGCACGGTGCGGTCGGCACGGTCATTCCTGCAGTGGACACCATTCTGATGAGTGAGGACGGCTTGTTTATAAGCCATGTTCCGCCACGCAAAAATGCCTTCCATGCCCAGACCCCGCAGACCTTTCTGCTGGGCACAATGACCGACCTGCTCGAAAATGCAAGCGAAGAACAGCATGCAGCTTTTACCGACGGCTGCAGTGTTTACCTGCATGCAGGCTTGCCTGTCGGCATGGTGCAGGGCGAAAGCTGCAACATAAAAATCACCTATGCCGACGATCTTGGTCGTGCAGAAGAAATATACAAAAAGTTTTTTAATTGAAAGAAGGAACACCATGGCATCCATTACCGTTATCGTGACCTCTCACAACACAGACGAGAAAGGCCTTCGCTGGTCGCTGGAGGCATTGATTGAGCAGACCGATGAGGACTTTGACGTTGTGCTTGTGGATGACGGCACAACCGACTGTGCTGCAAGGGTTTTTGAGGAATATTGCAATGAATATGACGGCTTTGTGTCCGTTTTCAGCGAAAAGCAGGGAACGGCTGCCTCGCGTAATGCAGGTGTGCTGAAGGCAAAGGGCGATTTTGTTACCTTCCTGGATGGCGGTGACTACATTTCCCCCGAAACCATCGACCGCTTCCGCAAAACGCAGGAGGCAACCAAGGCTGACCTTGTCTGTAACCGTTATTATTATTCGGGCGAGGGTGAGCCCGGCTACGACAGCTGGTCCGAGCAGATCTGTGTGGTGCCCGATATTGACCGCCTTGACAGAGCCCTGCTGAACACCTGTGACCTCGACGGTAAGCTTTACAGCCGCAAATTCTTCGACCTGTATTCGCTGCGTTTTCCCGAGCAGAGTGTTGCCTACAATGCATACTTAACCATGAAATGTGCCCTCAGCGGTGCCAAGGCTTCCGGCTGTGCAGGTGCTATTTATGAAAAAAAGACCAATCCGCTGTTCGGCGAAGGCAGACCCACCGCTGCTTCCTTCAAGGCCTTTGTTGCGGTTTATGATGAAATTCTTGATTGGATCAAGGCTGTTATTGAAGAAGAAACAGGCAGCCTCGACGGTGACGAATATGTCTGGCAGGAAATTCTGACCGTTTATTTCCAGCTGCTGACCGACCGTTTTTACCGTGCATTCTGGCACATTGATGATGATATTCTTGAGCTGCTTCGTGCAAAGCTTGAGCAGCTCAGCGAGCCGCTCGGTGAGGAAAGAAAAAAGAAGGTCAACGAAAAGAATATCGACATCCGTTTCCCTGCAATGTATATCCGTGTGGAGGATGCTGTGCAGATGCCCCTGTTCAGCATGCTCATTGACATTACCAACACTGAGAAGCTCGGTGATCTGATTCGTTCTTTCTACGGTCAGAAATTCCCGTTTTTCGATCTGTGGGTCAAGCAGAGCGACTATGATTCGGGCTTCTATCCCGAGGAATGGAAGACGGCACCCAACCTGCATCTGCTGCCCGACAACGGCTTCTTTGCCAAGGCAAGGCAGGATTGTGCAGGCATTCCCATCAATGTCAAGGATGCTGCTCCTGTAGACAGCAGTGTCCTCAGTGAGCTTGCCACCGCAAAAATGCCGCGTGCCATGGTGCAGTATAAGTTTGCGGCGCTTCGCAAATCCAAGGGTGCAAAAACATATCTCAAGGGCAAGGGCTTCAACCTCCGATAACAAAAATAATCAATCAAAAAGACCTGCATAATCGCGGGTCTTTTTTCTTTGTGTGGGTGTATTGTAATAAAAATCATAAAAAATTTCCACCCCGCTTTTTCACTCTCAAAGTGCCGAAAAGCCCGATATGATGGGCTTTTTGAGGGGTGAAAATTTTAATTTTTTTGCAATAAATTATGGTTTAGCGGTCTGTTTGCAACAGCCCGAAATGCAAAATGCAGGAATGCAAAATGCAAAATTAAAGGGTCGCTGTGGTAAGGTCAGCACATCGGTAAGCCAAT
>JAZOWJ010000049.1:0-2635 GCA_045659125.1 Acutalibacteraceae bacterium | reverse complement strand
CACGATAAACCATAATTTATATCAAGCAAAAAGGAGCTGACTGCGGTCAGCTCCTTTTATCATTATATATTATCTTTTCCAATCACTCGGCTTTTCCAGACCGACGCTTGCACGCAGAATACTTCGTGCATCCAATGAGGTAACACCCCTTGTGTCTGCCACATCGCAGGCCTTGTATTGCACACTGTCGGAAGAAAAATCCTCCAGCCCGACCGACAAGCGCAGTGCCAGTCTTGCATCCTCGGCGGCAATGATGCCGTTTCCGTCGCAATCTCCGATGACCAGCACGGTATAGCTGCTGCCGTCTGCCATAGTCAGGGTCATCCCCGTGCCGACAAAGGCATCCTCTGTAACGGCATTGCCGTTCCTGTCGGTCAGCACGGCCCCCTCGCCTGCCTGCTTCATCAGATCAGCCACCGCATATTGTGCAACGGCAAGAATCACTCCGTCCATGTTCACGGTTGCGTTTTCGTTACCAACGAAGGCGGTTTTTTCAATGATTGCCGTCTGCACGGCATTGCAATCCTTGCATTTACCGCGTGCAATGCCCTGTGCTTCAGGCCCCGGGTAAGTAAGAACATTCCACTTTTCAACCGTATGCGTGTGCTCAAAAACAATTTCGTAATTCTGTTCAAGGCCGACTTGGTCAATCAGCGACCAATCCTCCTTTGTGCCGCCGAAATAAAGCCTTTGCAGCACGCTTGCCGCAAAAAAGGCATCCCTTGCAATTGCTTGCACCCCTGCAGGGATATACAATGCATCCATGGCCTGGCAATGTGCAAAGGCGCGGCTGCCGATGCGCTGTGTTGTTTCAGACATGGTCATGCTCGTAAGCAGACCGCAGGCCATAAACACACCATCCTCGAGAACCACCGTCCCGACGGGAAGCACGATTGCAGACAAGGCCTCGCAGCCGTAAAAGGCATACTCGCCGATTTTTGCAAGGCTGTCGGGCAGCTGCAGTCCGTCAAGCAAAATGCAGTCATAAAACGCATATCTGCCGATGCCCTGCAGCCCCTCGGACAGGGTCACCTGCGTCAGGCTGTAGCATCTGTAAAGCATATGCTCGGGCAGCTCTGTGATGCCGTCGGGCAGAATCATTTCCTGCAGGGCATGGCAGTCTGCAAAGGCCGCCGTGCCGATTTGCGTCACAGATGACGGAATGCTGATATTTGTGAGATTATAACAATTATAAAAAGCATTGCTGCCGATGGTCTGCAGCCTTTCGGGCAAAATGATGTCTGCAAGACGCACACAATCCGCAAGCACACCGTCATGAAGTTTTGCAATGCCGTCGGGAATTTTCATTTTCTGCAGGGAACGGCAACCGCTGAATGCATACGCACCGATTTCCTGCAGGGTGTCAGGCAGCTTCACTGCAGACAGGCGCAAGCAGCCCTTGAAGCAGGCTTCTCCGATGGCGGTCAGCTTTTCGGAAAAGGTTACGGACTGCAGATTTCTGCAGTTTTCAAACAAAGCATCGGGCAATTTTGTGATTGTATCGGGCAGGGTCACAGACTGCAAAGCAAAGCAATTGCCAAAAGCCCCTGCTGCAATCTGCGTAACCGTTTCGGGAACAACAAGCTGCTCTGCAACCGCTTCGGTCACTCCCAGCAGAACGGTCATGTCTGCATTGTAAAGCACACCGTCCTTTTCAAGCACATCGCCGTCGGGCTTTTGATTCTGTTCATCGCGGGGAGCAACAAAAAGCTCTTTGGGAAGCTGTGTGTTTTGTTCAATGATTTTCTGAATCTGCACGTCACCTTTTTCACAAAGAATTGCACGCAGAGACGGGCAATCGGCAAATGCATCCTCACCGATGGAGGTGACCATGCCGTGCAGGTTGATTTCTTCAAGTGTCTGACAGCCGTAAAACTGATAATCACCGATTGCATTCACAAAATCGGGCACCGTGATTTCGGTCACAATTTTGCCGTCAAGCAGCAGGTCAGCCCCATTGTAAAGCGGATTTGCATGGGCAGACATAAATTCAATGCCGCACCAACGCGAAGCATCTGCAATGTGCACATCCGCCAACAGCGGACACATGAAAAATGCCTGCTCGTCAATTCTTCTCAATGACTTCGGAATGCGCACACTGAGAAGAGAATCGCAGTAGTTGAAGCTGTATTTGCCGATTGTCAGCACACCTTCGCCGATTTCCACCGTTTCGAGGTTGTCATATTCTTCAAACATATACGTACCGACATTCTGCACACCGTCCTGAATTTTAACCGCGGTGATCTGCCCGGCATATTCATACCACGGGTAATCCTGCACATACATATCCTGCATTTTTCCCTTGCCGGAAACAGTCAGCAGCCCCGTGTTGTCGAGCATCCAGGTCAAGTCATTATTTATACCGAACTTTCCGTCCGCCACAAGCGCCGTAAAGGAAAGTGCCGAAGCAGGCACCATACCGCACAGAAGGCACAGCACAAGCAGACAGACAATAACAGCTTTTTTTGCTTTTTTTTGTTTTTGCATAAACGCGAGCCTCATTTTAAGAATAATTATAATGTATATTTTATAATATCAGTCCAATGATTGCAAGCCCTTTCTGCCGTTGACGGCATGTTGAATTTATGGTAAAATCAGATAAAACATACAAAGGAGACCCCATGAAAGAAAAACT
>JAZOWJ010000048.1:0-3643 GCA_045659125.1 Acutalibacteraceae bacterium | reverse complement strand
GGCAACCCCACTCCCCGTATTGCGGATTGCCCGTCGGGCAAGCTCAATGCAGTCGGTCTGCAGAATCCGGGTGTTGAAAAGGTTATCAGCGAGGAGCTTCCGAAGTTGAAGGAATGCTTCAACAAGCCTGTTGTTGCCAATGTCAGCGGCTTTTCGCTTGACGAATATGTTGAGGTCTGTGCAAAGCTTGACAAGGAAGAGCAGGTCGGCATTCTTGAGGTCAACATCAGCTGTCCCAATGTGCACGGCGGCGGCATGAGCTTCGGCACAAGCTGTGAAAGCGCTGCAGAAGTCACAAAGGCTGTCAAGGCAGTCACCACAAAGCCCGTCGTTATCAAGCTGAGCCCCAATGTAACGGACATCGTTTCCATTGCAAAGGCTTGTGAGGAGGCCGGCGCAGACGGCATCAGCATGATCAACACACTGATGGGTATGCGCATTGACCTGAAAAACAAAAAGCCCATCATCAAAAACAAGACCGGCGGCTATTCGGGTCCTGCCATTCTGCCTGTTGCCATTCGCATGGTCTACAGTGTTTACGAGGCTGTCAATATTCCGATCATCGGCATGGGCGGCATTTCCACGGCTGAGGATGTTATTGAAATGATGCTTGCAGGTGCAACGGCTGTTGAGGTCGGCGCTGCAAACCTCATCGATCCCTTTGCAAGCAAGAAAATCGTGGAAGATCTTCCCCTTGTCATGCAGAAATACGGTATCAATAATTTAACAGATATAATAGGAGGCGCTCACTAATGGGTAAAGACGTAATCATCGCTTGCGATTTCAGCAGCAAGCAGGCTTGTCTTGAATTTCTGGACAAGTTCACAGAAGAAAAACCGTTCGTAAAAATCGGCATGGAGCTTTTCTATGCAGAAGGTCCGTCCATTGTCAAGGCTATCAAGGAAAGAGGACACAAGATTTTCCTCGACCTGAAGCTGCACGATATCCCCAACACCGTTATGAAGGCAATGAATGTGCTTTCCAACCTCGACGCAGACATCTGCAACCTGCACGCAGGCGGCACAAAGGCTATGATGGAAGCCGCCATCAAGGGACTGACCCGTCCTGACGGCACCCGTCCCCTGCTGATTGCCGTAACACAGCTGACAAGCACCTCGCAGGAAGCTATGACAACCGACCTTCTCATCGACCGTCCCATTGACGAGGTTGTAATGCACTATGCAAAGAACGCAGCAGACGCAGGTCTTGACGGTGTTGTTTGCTCTCCTCTTGAAGCAGGTAAGGTACACGCACTGTGCGGTGAAAAGTTCCTCACCGTGACCCCCGGTGTCCGTTTTGCAGACGGTGACGTGGGCGACCAGAAGCGCGTTATGACCCCTGCACAGGCTAAAGAGATCGGCTCTGACTACATTGTTGTCGGCAGACCCATCACCGCTGCAGAAGACCCGGTTGCCGCTTACAGACGTTGCTGCAACGAATTCATCAGCTGAAATATAAAGAATATATCGGATAAGGAGTAAACAAAAATGAGTATTGAAAGAACCGTAGCAGAAGCTCTGCTTGCTATCAAGGCAGTATTTTTCCGTCCCCAGGAGCCCTTCACATGGGCATCGGGCATCAAGAGCCCCGTATATTGCGACAACCGCCTGATTCTCTCTGCCCCCGAACAGAGAAACATTGTTGAGCAGGCTATTGCAGATACCGTAAAGGCTGAATATCCCGATGCAGAGGTGCTGATGGGCACAAGCACTGCAGGTATTGCACACGCAGCCATTGCTGCCTCCATTCTCGGCATGCCCATGGGCTATGTCCGCGGCAGCAGCAAGGATCACGGCAGACAGAACCGCATCGAAGGCAAGCTGGAAGCCGGTCAGAAGGTTGTTGTTGTTGAAGACCTCATTTCCACAGGCGGCAGTGTTATCGACGTTGTTGACGCACTGCGCGAAGCAGGTGCAGAGGTGCTCGGCATTGTCAGCATCTTCACCTACGGCATGCAGAAGGGTCTTGACCGCCTTGCAGCCGCAAACGTAAAGAACGTTTCCCTTACAAACTTCGACACCATTGCAAAGGTTGCTGCCGAAACAGGTTATATTGCCGAAAGTGACATTGCAAAGCTGCTGAAATTCCGTGACAACCCCTCGGATGAAAGCTGGATCGGTGCATAAGTATGAGAAGTCTTATTGATATTCTCGATCTCTCCGTTGCAGAGATCGACGAGCTGATTGAAACAGGGCTTGACATCATTGCCAACCCTGCAAAATACGCACACAAGTGCGACGGCAAAAAGCTTGCAACCCTTTTCTATGAGCCGTCCACAAGAACAAGACTGAGCTTTGAGGCTGCCATGCTCGAATTGGGCGGTAGTGTGCTCGGCTTCTCGGAGGCTACATCCTCGTCCGCAGCAAAGGGCGAAAGCGTTGCTGACACCGCACGCACTGTCAGCTGCTATGCAGACATCATCGCCATGCGTCATCCCAAGGAGGGCGCTCCCCTTGTTGCTGCAAGAAAGAGTCTGATTCCCGTTATCAACGCAGGTGACGGCGGTCACAACCATCCCACACAGACCCTGACCGACCTTTTGACCATCAAAAGAGAAAAAGGCAGATTCGACAATCTGACCATCGGCCTTTGCGGTGACCTGAAGTTCGGCAGAACCGTGCATTCGCTTATCAGCGCTATGTCGAGATATGAAAATGTAAAATTCGTGCTCATCAGCCCCCAGGAGCTGAAGATTCCCGAATATGTCCGTCAGGAATACCTGATTGACAGGAACATTGAATTTGTGGAAACAACTGACCTTGTCGGTGTGATGCCCGAGCTCGACATTCTGTACATGACCCGTGTGCAGAAGGAACGCTTCTTCAACGAAGCAGATTACCTGCGCCTGAAGGACAGCTATATTCTGACACTTGACAAAATGGCAAACTCCAAGCCTGACCTTGCCGTTCTGCATCCCCTGCCGAGAGTCAATGAAATTGCTGTTGAAATCGACGATGATCCCCGTGCATGCTATTTCAAGCAGGTATTCAACGGCAAGATCATCCGCATGGCCCTTATCATGAAGCTGTTGGAGGTAGAATAAAATGATTATCAACCCCATCACAAACGGCATTGTGCTTGACCACATCAAGCCCGGCGGTGCCATGCATATTTATAATGTTCTCAAGCTCGGCAATCTTGGCTGCACAGTCGCCATGATTATGAATGCAGACAGTGAAAAAATGGGCAAAAAGGACATTGTCAAGATTTTTGACCTGATCGACATCAACCTTGACATCATCGGCTATCTGGATCCCGGTATTACCGTCAGCATCATCCGTGACGGTGTGCTTGCAAAAAGAATTCATCTTGAATTGCCCGAGGAAGTGCACGATGTTATCAAGTGCCGCAACCCCCGCTGCATTACATCCGTCGAACAGGAGCTTCCGCAGATTTTCAAGCTGACAAACCGCGAACAGCGCACCTATCGCTGCATTTATTGCGAAAGCAAAGCAAAGGACAAATAAGCATAAAAAAGAAACAGCGTACACAGGTTGTACGCTGTTTTTGTCTTATTTACTTCTTTTCAATCAGCTGCAGGATGTCGCCGACGGTTTTCCCCGTGACGATGGTAAGCTCGGGAATGGTGACATTGAATTCTTCTTCAATGGCAACTGCCATATCCACCAATTCAAGTGAGGTC
>JAZOWJ010000047.1:0-3131 GCA_045659125.1 Acutalibacteraceae bacterium | reverse complement strand
CTGCCTGACACAGGCTCCTGCAGCCAATGCCGTAGCTGCAAAGGGCAGCACGGTTTACATCACGGTCTGCCGTGTTTATGTCAATATCACCGTTCTCGGTGATGAGGAATGCGGAACGGTAACAGGCGATGGTCTGTATGTGCCCGGCACCACCGCAACCATCACCGCAACTCCCAAAACAGGCTATAAGTTTGTAAAATGGAGCGACGGCAACACCAATGCAACCCGCACCGTTACCGTCGGCAATACATCTGCTGTTTACACCGCCGTGTTTGAAAAAATAAGCACGGAAGAATAAAAGGTACAAGGAGGTTTTCTTTGTGAAAAAAGCAATATCGTTACTTTTGAGTCTGGTGCTGCTCACCGCATGCTGCTTTGGTGCTTCGGCTGCCCAAACCGAAAAAGACCGTCTGTTGGCAGAGGATGAATATCTTTTGCTGGATGCACTCTACCGTGCACAGGGTGTTGCTTCCGACGGAGAATACCTCTTCTTCGGATCCAATGAATTTGTTTTTCAGTGCAGTGATATTCTGAAAACCACCTTTGCAGGCGATGCGGTCTGCATCAATCCCGATGCCATTCCCTTTGAAGCCAAGATGGACGGCTGCTTCCATGTCGGCGGTATTGATTACCACGACGGAAAGATTTATGCCGCCATTGAGGATTCGGGTTATTACAACCCCTACATTGCCGTGTATGATGCGCAGACTCTTTCCCTGCTGACCTATAAGCGCCTGCCGATTGCTGTTTCCGCAGACGGTCAGCCGATTGAGAAAAAGGACGATGTCAACCTTGAAAACGGTGACATCCGCATGCACATGGACGGTGTGCCGTGGGTGGCTGTGGACCCTGCACGCAATGTGTTCTACACCGCCGAATGGAGCGAGGCCGAGCGACTGAATGTATTTGATCTCGATACCTTTGAATTCGTCGGCTTTGTGGAGCTGACAAATGAAAACGGTGAAAATGTCACCTTGCACCGCTGTCAGGGTGCGGATGTTTACGGTAATGTGCTGTATGCATCCTGCGATATCGGTGCCGAGCAGCCGTTTTTTGCCATTGACCTCGATACGGGTGTGATGACGCATCTGTTTGACCGCAATCTCGGCGATGATGCGGAAGCAGAAGGCATGTGCGTTGTGACCACTGCAGACGGTGTTCGTTTTGTGTCGCAGTATTATGCAGGTGTCAGTGTTGTGGTTTGCACATATGATGTATCTGACCTTGTAAATCCCGAAGAGGCTGCCAAAGAGCCTGTTCAGCTTGAGTTTGCAGAAAAAATCATTGCTTTTTTCAAGACCGTATTTTACGGCATTGTCAATATGCTGTCGGTGACCCTGCACAAGGCTGCCTGACAGTTCTGAAAGAGGAGAATCTTTGTTATGTATGATTTTCACGGTCGAAAGGTTCTTGTAATCGGACTTGCAAGAAGCGGCCTTGCCGCAATTGACCTGCTTTATAAGCTCGGCGCAGACATCACCCTGTCTGAAATGCGTGAGGAAAGCGCCATCAAGGAGGCTGCCGACCTGCGTGCCAAGGGTGTGCGCATTGTCGGGCAGACGGATGATGTGTTTGAGGAGAATTATGACCTTGTGGTCAAAAATCCCGGCATTCCGTCCTCAAAGCCCTTTGTGAAGGCACTTCGCGCCCGTGCGATTCCTGTTATCACCGAAATAGAGCTTGCCTTTATGGTTGCAAAGCCCCAGCATTATCTTGCCGTAACAGGCACAAACGGCAAAACCACCACCGCAACCCTGCTCGGCGAAATCGTGAAGGCGGCTTATCCCGACAAAACCCATGTGACAGGCAATATCGGTATTCCGCTGTGCCGCACCGTCCTCGATTACAACCTGCTTGAAAACGAAGGACACTATATTATTCTTGAAATTTCCAATTTCCAGCTTGTGGATATCGTTCAGTTCCATCCGCAGGCAGCGGTGATTCTCAATCTCACGCCCGACCATGTGGATGTGATGGGCTCACTGCAGAATTATTATGAATCCAAAACCCGTGTTTACCGCCGTATGACCGAAAATGAGCTGTTTATCCGCAATACAGATGATGCGGATGTGGTGGATTATTGCGGTATGTATCCTGTGCCGTGTAAGTCGCTCGACATGAGCCTTGAAAATCAATCCGCCTTCTATCACCTTTCCGACGGCAAAATGTGGGCAGGGGATGCAGAAATCATGCCCTTGGATGAAATCAAAATTGTCGGCATGCACAATGTGCAGAACTGCATGGCTGCTGCAGCCCTGGCAAGAGCCGCAGGGGTTTCCAACGAAATCATCCGCAAGGTCATTGCTGAATTCAAGGGTGTTGAGCATCGCATTGAATTTGTCAGAGAGCTGGGCGGTGTGCGTTATTACAACGATTCCAAGGGTACCAATCCCGATGCAACCATCACCGCACTCAAGGCCTTCACGCAGCCTGTTGTTCTGCTTGTCGGCGGCTTTGAAAAGGGTCTTGCCATGGATGAGGTGAAAAAATACATCGGAAATGTCCGCAAGGTCATCGGCTTCGGTGCGTGCGGTGCAAGACTTGTAAATGAGCTTGTCGGTGCAGACGGCATTGTGGTGGAAACCATGGATGAAGCCCTGCTGCAGGCACAGAAAATTGCGCAGACAGGGGATGTGGTGCTGCTTTCACCCACAACCAGCTCCTTCGATCAGTTCTCCTGCTACGAGGAACGCGGCGAGGTTTTTGTGAAGCTCGTGCATGCATTAGAGGTATAAAAATTGAAAAAGAATCAACCCATCGGTGTGTTTGACTCGGGTCTTGGCGGTCTTACGGTCGTCAAAAGCCTGATTGAGCAGATGCCGTATGAAGATATCATCTATTTTGGTGACACCGCCCGTGTGCCCTATGGCGGCAGAAGCTGTGCAACCATTCAGACCTATGCCTGTCAGGATGTGGATTTTCTTCTGCACTACGATGTCAAGGCAGTGGTCATTGCCTGTAACACGGCAGATGCCATGGCAAGAAGCCTGATTGAGCAGCGCTATGATTTGCCTGTTGTCGGCGTAGTCGGTCCTGCTGCACAAAAGGCAGTTTCGGTGTCCGAAAACAAAAAAATCGGTGTCATCTGCACCCGTGCCACTGTGAAAAGCGGTGCTTACGAGGCAGCAGCC
>JAZOWJ010000046.1:0-10530 GCA_045659125.1 Acutalibacteraceae bacterium | reverse complement strand
GCTGTTCGCTTCGGTGCAAAAACGGAATACACGGAAGTGAAAAGTGTTGATTTTTCAGAGCCCGTCAAGCTCGTCAGAACCGCAAATGGTGATTTTTATGCAAGAACTGTCATCGTTGCAACAGGTGCAGATCCTCGCAAGCTTGGTCTTGAAAAAGAAAAGGAGCTGACAGGCAGAGGTGTGCATTACTGTGCACACTGCGACGGCAATTTTTATAAAAACAAAACCGTGGTTGTGGTCGGCGGCGGTAATACAGCTGCTGCAGATGCACTCTACCTTTCGCATCTTGCAAAAAAGGTGTATGTTGTGCACCGCAGGGATACACTCAAGGCCACAAAAATCTATCACGAGCCGCTTCTTCATGCCGAAAATGTCGAATTTGTATGGAACAGCAGTATTTCCGAGCTGCTCGGCACGGAACGCTTGCAGGCAATCAAAGTGAAAGCTGCAAGCGGTGAAGAACGAGAAATCGAAGCGGATGCCGTGTTTGTCAGCATCGGCAGAAATCCCGCAACAGGGCTGTTCAAAGATGTTCTGGCTCTTGATGAGAACGGCTATGTGCAGGCCGACGAAAGCACAAAAACGAATATCGACGGTGTGTATGCGGTTGGAGATGTTCGCACAAAGGTGCTGCGCCAGGTTGTCACAGCCGTCGGCGACGGTGCGGTTGCTGTGCATTATGCAGAGGAATATCTTGCAAATCTGCAATAAAAAGATAGAAACTATCAATTTCTTGTGTTATACTGTCGGTAAGATTACTGAAAACGGAGAAAAACAATGCGCACTTATTCTTATATAAAAGACGGTGAATTTGCTTTTGTTGAAAAAGAAAAGCCGATGCTGCAGCATCCGCGTGATGCCATTGTCCGTGTTACAACGGCAAGCATCTGCTCAAGCGATCTGCACATAAAGCACGGTCATGTTCCCCGTGCCGTGCACGGTGTAACGGTCGGCCATGAAATGGTCGGCATTGTTGAGGCGGTCGGCTCTGCCGTGGATAATATTTCCGTCGGTGACCGTGTTGCTGTCAATGTGGAAACCTTCTGCGGTGAATGCTTTTTCTGTAAAAACGGCTTCGTCAACAACTGCACCGATCAAAACGGCGGTTGGGCACTCGGCTGTCGTATTGACGGCGGACAGGCAGATTATGTGCGTGTGCCGTTTGCGGATACGGGGCTCAATAAAATTCCGCCCCGTGTGAGTGACCTGCAGGCCCTGCTTGTCGGGGATGTGCTTGCAACAGGCTACTGGGCTGCAGATATTTCGCAAATAACAAGCGATGATACCGTGCTGATACTCGGCGCAGGTCCGACAGGACTTTGCACACTGCTTTGTGTGCTGCTTAAAAAGCCGCAACGCATCATTGTTTGTGAACAGGATGAGAATCGCATCCGTTTTGTGCACGAGCATTATCCGACAGTGCTGACGGTCACTCCCGATGCGGTGGAGAATTTTGTGAAAGATGTTGCCGACCACGGCGGTGCGGATGTTGTGATTGAGGCCGCAGGTGGTGAAAGCACCTTTGAAACTGCCTGGAAATGTGCCCGACCCAATGCAACAGTCACCGTGGTTGCGCTCTATGACAAGCCGCAGCTTTTACCCTTGCCCGAAATGTACGGCAAAAACCTGACCTTTAAAACAGGCGGTGTGGATGCAGCAAATTGTGACAGAATTTTGCAGCTGATTGAAAAAGGAAAAATCGACACCGTGCCGATTATTACCCATTTTTATCCGTTTGAAAAAATCGAAGAAGCCTACGAAATTTTTGAAAATCGCAAAGACGGCTGCATCAAAATTGCAATTACAATGTAAAATAACGGACTGTATCAGAAAACGATACAGTCCGTTGCAGTTTTATTTGGTAAGCTTTTCAGCCCAGTCGCTTTCCCTGAAGCCGACCAACACAAAATCCTCACCAATTACCAGCGGTCTTTTTACAAGCATTCCGTCTGTTGCAAGCAGTGCAAGCTGTTCTTCATCCGTCATGTCGGGCAGCTTGGTTTTTAACTCCATTGATTTATAAAGCAGGCCGCTTGTGTTAAAGAATTTCTTAAGCGGCAGACCGCTTTTTGCATGCCATTCGGTCAGCTCTTCTGCTGTCGGATTGTTTGCTTTAATGTCTCGCAAATCATAAGAAATTCCGTTTTCATCCAGCCACTTTTTTGCCTTTTGGCAAGTGGTGCATTTCGGATAGCAAAGAAATGTAATCATTTTTAAACCTCAATCAGTTCATATTCTTTTGAGCCGAAGCGTCCGTTTGCACAATCGAGTGTGTGCAGGCCGTTTCTGCTTTCGATTCGCTCAACCAGATGCGGTTTTCCCGGATCAGAGCAGGCATATACAAGGTCCACGCAAGCCTGGTCAATGGCAATCGGATCATCCGAAACAAGAATGCCGATGTCTGCGATGCAAGGATCTTCCGCAACCGCACAGCAATCGCAGTCCACACTCATGTTTTTCATCACATTCACATACACCGCATTTCCGTTGAAGTAGTCTGCAACGCTTTTTGCAGCATCCGCCATGGAGGCTAAAAACTCATCGTGATCAGATTCCCAGAATTTGTCGGGATCTCCGGCACCGTGAATATATGCCTTGCCGTAAGACGATGCAAAGCCGATGGAGAGCTGCTTGACCGCACCGCCGAAGCCACCCATGGGATGTCCCTTGAAATGGGAAAGAACCAGTGCACTGTCGTAATTTGCAATGTTTTTGCCGACATAGTTCTTCTTGATGATCTTGCCGTCGGGAATATCGAGTACAAGGTCAGGGCCTTCGGCATCTAAAATGTCTGTGTCAAAATATTTCGTCCATCCGTGGAAGGCAAACAGCTTTTTGTGCTTTTCGGTTGTGTTTCGTTCTCCGTTGTAGGCGGTGTTGCATTCCACAACCGTACCGCCGACGAGATCAATGATATTTTTCCAGAAATCAGGCTTTAAAAAGTTCTGATTTCCTTTTTCGCCCGAGTGTACCTTTACTGCAACGCGGCCTGTCAATTCCTTGCCGAGAAGCTTGTAAAGCTCTGCCACCTTTTCAGGGGTGATCTCACGCGAAAAATACACCTTTGCAGCCATTTTATTTCCTCCTGTGTGCTTTTTCTTAATTATATTATAACCTGAATCAAAAGACAAGTCTGCTCTTTGCATTTTTTTGTTGACAAGCGAACAAAATGTGTTATTATGTTTTCAGAACAAAAAACAGGGGAGTTTATTATGAGCAAATCATTGGAATATCTTAAGAATCTGACCCGTATCATGCAGGAAATTGCCGATAAACAGCTTGAAAATATCGATGCCTGCGGTGCAGCCTTTGCAAATGCACTTGAAAATGACAGGAATATCTTTTTGTTCGGCACAGGCCATTCCCACATGCTTGCCGAAGAGCTTTTCTACCGTGCAGGCGGTCTTGTGAATCTGCATCCCGTGCTTGAAACCGCTTTGATGCTGCATGAATCCGCAGCCAAAAGCACCGAAATCGAAAGACTGCAGGGCTATGCCGACATTCTGTTTGACAGCTACGATATGAAGCAGGGTGATGTGATTGTCATCATTTCCAACTCGGGCAGAAACGGTGTCTGCGTGGACATGGCACAGCTTGCCAAGGAAAAGGGAATGACCGTGGTTGCACTCACGAATCTCAATCATTCCAAGTCCGCAACATCCCGTCATCCCAGCGGAAAAAAGCTGTATGAGTTTGCCGATATCGTGCTTGATAACATGGGTTGTGTGGGTGATGCGAGTGTTTGGTTTGAAGAAATCGGCAGAAATGCAGCCCCGACTTCTACCGCAGCAGGTGCGGCAATCCTCAATGCGGTCGTTGTATCCTGCATTGAAAAAATGCTCGCCGACGGCTGTGTGCCCGATGTATTCTCCAGCAGCAATGTTGACGGCGGCGATGCCATCAATGAAGCATTTATCAAAAAATACAAAGGACAGATCCGTTCACTGTAAGTCCAAAAAAAATGTCCCCCGTAAGCAGTTACGGGGGATTTGTCATATCCTGAATTATTCAGCAAAATGATGTTCAAATGTTGCAGAGCCGTCAGATGCGATGCTGAGTGTGGAGCCGCCCTGCAGGCCGTCTTCATAGTAGCAGGCCTTGCCGAGCTTCAGACCGTAGGAAAGTCTGACACCTTCATAAACAAAAGATGCATTGTTGACATGGTCATGACCGAAAATCATGTTCTTGGTGCTGCCGAGCGCAAGAACGGTATCCATGAAATGATTGTTGATTGCACCCGGGCAGGGAGTTTCGTGGATGACACCGAAAGCGCCTTCTGCGTAGGGACCTGTAAAGGCATCGGTTTCGCTGTCATAGTATTTTTCCCATGTGGTCTTAACTTCGTAAACGGGAATGTGCATGATGGCAGAGCTTTCAACAACACGGCCTTCTTCAGCTGCGATTCCGTTGACGGCCCATTCGTACCATTCAATCTGGTTGTCCCACAGGTGGTCGTAACCGCTGACTTCGTTTCCGTTTTCATCGGTCCATGTGCCGTCATTGTGGGTATCCATCATGAACAGTGTGTGGATAATATTGCCGTTTTCGGTGATGTTGATGATGTAGTTGCCGTGACCCATATCCTCGGGACCGAACTTCCACAGGCAGTTTTCAGCCTGCGTAAACAGATATGCACACCAGAATTCACTGATGCAGCCCTGACCGTCATGGTTACCCATAACAGGAGCCCACGGAATGCCGAAGGAATCAACAAATTCAACAAGATTGATGTATGCAAGGGTTGCCCATGCGTTGTCGCCGGAAAGGGTGATCAGGTCAGGCTGTGTTTCTTCAACAAGCTTTGTGATCATAGCTTCGGATTCAGCGCCCATACCGCTGTAATATTCCATGTCATCCAGCTGAACGTCGGCAAGGTTGAGAACCACGAAATCCTTGGAGGGATCTTTTTCGAGTTCAACCGCATAGTCGGATGTGTAAGCCTGATCGGCAGACCAGCTTTCGTAGAAAGTTCCACCGAAGCTCTCGCCAATCGGGTTGATGATCATGGGCAGCATGGTAAAGAAAGCTGCAATCATTTTGAATACTGCAATAATTTGTGCCATAATTATATGACCTCCTTTATTTTTTTACTGATCTATTTTACACCCATTTGTGCATGATTGCAATTGCAATTTTTTGAATCACCATTTTATCGGCACTACCGCTAAATATTGATATTTATATTTGTGCACATTGATGAGGGAATTCGGTGTGTTATCTGTTGAATTCTATACAATTGTTTGCTACAATATATAAGGAGGTGTTTTTAATGAAAAAACTTTTATTTGCAAGTTTAATTCTTTGTCTGCTTCTTTTGGTGGCGTGTGGCAATCAACCTGATCCCACAGAACCTGCAGATCAACCCACGCAAAATGTGCTTGATGATGCACAGCCGACACAGGAAGATGTGACCGAAGCCGCAACAGAAATCCGCGGAACGGTTGACGGTAATACCTATCGCAATGAATTTATCGGAATTGAAATTACATTGGATGATACATGGACATTCTATAATGACGAGCAGATTGCTGCGCTGTACGGTCTGACTGCAGACCGCGCCGGAGAGGATTTGGCAAATCTGATCGAAAATTCTCCTGTTGTTTATGATATGTATGCAATGGCTGCAAACCAAGTGAACAACATCGGTATCAATCTCGAAAAAGTGGATGCTGTGTTGCTTGAAACCATGGATCTTGCCGCAAATCTGCAGAAGTCGGTTGAGATTATCAAGACCAGCTATGAAAACATGGGTTATTCCGATATTCAGACCGAAATCAGCACGGTTGAAATGGACGGACAGGAATTTGACTGCTTGAATGTCTCTGTTTCTGTCGGCGGCATGATCATGAATCAGACAACCGTTTCCATGAAGTGCGGTGACTATCTTGCCAGCCTTGCCGTAACCGCATTGGGTGAAGATTCTCTTGCAGAAATCCTCAACAGCATTTCTCTGATTGACTGATTTTCATTTTTTAATTTTCAATTACACGCGGATGCCGCTTCGGCGGCATCCCTTTTTGTTTCCAATTTTTTTCATTTATATTCATTGCCCTTTTGCTCAAACTACATTTGCAAACGCAAGAAAAACACCAGAAGGAGTGAAACGCAATGTCCAATAATAAGAACAGCCTTGTTCCCGAAGCTCGTGAAGCTCTCAACAAGTTCAAGATGGAAGCTGCTTCCGAAGTCGGCGTAAACCTCAAGCAGGGCTACAACGGTGACCTGACCTCCAAGCAGGCAGGCTCTGTCGGCGGTCAGATGGTCAAAAAGAATTGCCCCGTACGAACCATGAACTTTGAGCGGAATTATCGCTGGGTGGACGGTCACAAAGTCACCGTCAGATATGCGTATTCTCTTACTGTGTGATGTTTTTGTTTGTGTGCTTTTCTGTATTTTAGATGTCGCTTCGGCGGCATCTTTTTTTGTGAGCAAATTTTTTTTGCTAAATTGTTGATTGTATATAAGTAAAGGTGTATAATGTGTTTATCATATTTTGAAACGGGGTACGGTGCTGTGAATTTATTGCATATGAAATATGCAGTGGAGGTTGCAAAAGTCGGTTCACTGAATAAAGCGGCAGAAAATCTTCTCATTGCGGCACCGAATGTCAGCCGTTCCATAAAAGAGCTGGAAAGCGATATCGGTATATTAATCTTTGAACGCACGGCAAAAGGTATGGAGCTGACTCCCGAGGGAGAAGAATTCATCCATTACGCAAAAGGAATTCTCAGGCAGATTGAAACGGTTGAAAATTTCTATAAAAAGGGGACAGCCAAAAAACAGAAGTTTTCAATTTCAGTACCGCGTGCCTGTTATATTTCCGAGGCTTTTTCCCGGTTCTCAAAATCCCTTTCCGAGGATGCGGCTGAAATATTTTATAAAGAAACCAACTCACAGCGAACGATCCATAATATGCTTGAGCATGACTATAAGCTTGGCATCATAAGGTATGCGGAAAACTATGACAGATACTTTAAAACAATGCTTGAGGAAAAAGGCTTTTGTTATGAGATGGTCACCGAGTTTTCATATTCACTCATTATGAGTGCCGATAATCCTCTTGCTGAAAAAGAAAGCATTTCATTTGAAGATTTAACCGCTTATATTGAAATTGCGCATGCGGATCCGTATGTTCCGTCCTTGCCGCTTGCAAAGGTGGTAAAGGAAGAGCTTCCTGATAATATAGAACGACGCATATTTATATTTGAAAGAGCAAGTCAGTTTGATTTGCTTTCCAATAATCCCGAAACATTCATGTGGGTTTCTCCTGCACCGGAAAGCTTATTGAAACGATATAATCTTGTGCAGAAAAAATGTGCGGATAACAAGAAAATATATAAGGATGTTGTGATTTATAAAAATGGATATAAATTATCAAAGCTGGATCGACAGTTCATCACCGAGCTGTGCGAAGCGAAAAGAAAATATCTGTAAATCTGATTATTTTACCCGATCTCTTCATTGAGGTCGGGTTTGCTTTTTGCTAATCGATATGAATATTATCGATAATGATAATAGCGATTATATGTTTTAAGAATTCCTAAGCAGCTCAATAGTTGTTAATATATTAACGAACTTTGACGAGGGAGGTTTTCTGATGTGCAAAAACGGTATTTCCAAAGCAACACTCGGCAGAATACCAAAGTATCTTGAATTGCTCAAGCAACTGCCGGAAGAAGAATACACATATATATCGGCAACCAATATTGCACAAAGACTTTCACTCGGTGAGGTGCAGGTAAGAAAAGATCTTGCCGCCATCAGCGGTGCAGGAAAACCGAAGATCGGCTATCTGACGAGAGAGCTGATTGCAAATCTTGAAAATTGTCTGGGAGCCGACAACTGCACACTGGCGGTGCTTGTCGGAGCCGGCAAATTGGGGAAAGCGCTGCTTGATTATGATGAGTTTGAAAAGTTCGGCATCAGAATCGCAGCCGCATTTGACAGCAACGATCAGGCCATCAGTGTAAGCGGAAAAGTAAGAATTCAACCGATTCATGAATTCGAGGCTTTTTGCAGAGATCATAACATTCAGCTTGGGATCATCACGGTCGGTGCCGGCTCGGCGCAGGTGGTTTGCGACAAAATGATTTCGTGCGGAATTACGGCTATATGGAATTTCGCCCCATGCAAATTGAATGTCCCGCAGAATGTGATTCTTGAAAATGAAAATCTTGCCCTTTCATTGGCATTTTTAAATAATCAGATAAAAAAATAAGCAAATAAAGATAAATTCAGGAGGATACAAATGGAAACCAAAAATTACGCAATTGTAGATAGCGTTGACAAGCTTCAGGAAGCTATCTCTGCCACAAGAGAAGCACAGAAGAAGTTCGCTACCTACACACAGGAGCAGGTTGACAAAATTTTCCTTGCTGCTGCATCTGCCGCAAACAAAGCAAGAATTCCGCTTGCCAAAATGGCAGTTGCAGAAACCGGTATGGGTGTTGTTGAAGATAAGGTTATCAAGAATAACTACGCAGCCGAATACATTTACAATGCATACAAGGACACCAAAACCTGTGGCATCATTGAAGAAGACAAGGCATTCGGAATCAAAAAGGTTGCGGAGCCCATCGGCGTTGTTGCCGCTGTTATCCCGACTACCAATCCTACATCCACTGCAATTTTCAAATGCCTGCTTGCACTCAAAACCCGTAATGCTATTATTATCTCTCCGCATCCCAGAGCAAAGAACTGCACCATTGCAGCCGCAAAAATCGTCCTTGAAGCTGCTGTTGCAGCAGGTGCTCCCGAAGGAATTATCGACTGGATCGATGTCCCGTCCCTTGAAATGACAAATACGGTCATGAAGGAATCCGATATCATTCTTGCCACCGGCGGCCCCGGTATGGTCAAGGCTGCTTACTCCAGCGGCAAGCCTGCGCTCGGTGTCGGTGCAGGTAACACACCTGCAATCATTGATGACAGTGCAGATATTCTTCTGGCTGTCAACTCCATCATTCATTCCAAGACCTTTGATAACGGCATGATCTGTGCATCCGAACAGTCTGTTATTATCCTCGAAAGCATTTACAATGCAGTGAAGAGTGAGTTTGCAGCAAGAGGCTGTTACTTCCTCAACGCAGCTGAAACCGAAAAGGTCAGAAAGACCATCATCATCAACGGTGCGCTCAACGCAAAGATTGTTGGTCAGCCTGCTGCAAAGATTGCAGAGCTTGCCGGTGTCACAGTGCCCGAAGGAACAAAGATTCTGATCGGCGAAGTGGAAAGCGTTGACATCAGCGAAGAGTTTGCCCACGAAAAGCTTTCTCCCGTTCTTGCCATGTATAAGGCAAAGGATTTTGAAGATGCGCTCTGCAAGGCAGAACATCTTGTTGCTGACGGCGGCTACGGTCATACCTCCTCCATTTATCTCAATGAAGTAACCGAAACCGAAAAGATCAACGAATTTGCAGCAAGAATGAAGACCTGCCGTATTCTTGTGAACACTCCGTCTTCCCATGGCGGCATCGGCGACCTTTATAACTTCAAGCTTGCTCCGTCACTTTCACTCGGTTGCGGCTCATGGGGCGGCAACTCCGTGTCTGACAATGTCGGTGTCAAGCATCTTATCAATATCAAGACAGTTGCAGAAAGAAGGGAAAATATGCTTTGGTTCCGTGTTCCTGAAAAGGTATACATTAAGAAAGGATGTCTGCCTGTTGCTCTGGATGAGCTTCGCACGGTCCGCGGTTCAAAGAAAGCATTCATCGTAACCGATACTTTCCTTTATCAGAACGGCTACACCAAGCCCATCACCGATAAGCTCGATGAAATGGGCATCGCACATACAACCTTCTTCAATGTACAGCCCGACCCGACACTCGGCAATGCAAAAGAAGGTGCTGCACAGATGGCAGCCTTCAAGCCTGACACCATCATTGCGCTCGGCGGCGGTTCTGCAATGGATGCCGCAAAGATCATGTGGGTTCTTTATGAACATCCCGAAGCAGATTTCATGGATATGGCTATGCGTTTCATGGATATCCGCAAGAGAGTTTACACCTTCCCCAAGATGGGAGAAAAGGCATACTTCATTGCCGTTCCCACTTCTGCAGGTACCGGCTCTGAGGTAACTCCCTTTGCAGTTATCACCGACGAAGCAACCGGTGTCAAGTATCCGCTTGCTGACTATGAGCTGCTTCCCAATATGGCAATCATTGATACCGATTTCCATATGTCGGCTCCCAAGGGTCTGACCGCAGCATCCGGTATCGACGCAGTAACACACGCAGTGGAAGCTTATGCAGCCATGCTCGCAACCGACTACACAGACGGTCTTGCATTGCAGGCTCTCAAAAATATCTTCAAGTATCTGCCCCGTGCTTATGAAAACGGTCAGACGGATGTTGAAGCAAGAGAAAAGATGGCAAATGCAGCCACCATTGCAGGTATGGCATTTGCAAATGCATTCCTCGGAATCTGCCATTCCATGGCACACAAGCTCGGTGCTTTCCATCATCTGCCTCACGGTGTTGCAAATGCGCTTATGATCGAAGAGGTTCTTCGCTTCAATGCATCCGAAGC
>JAZOWJ010000045.1:0-3960 GCA_045659125.1 Acutalibacteraceae bacterium | reverse complement strand
CGAAGATATGAAGCAGCTGCAGGAAACTGCATCGCAGCTGCTGGGGAATATGCAAGGCAATGACAATGCATCCGTCGGCGGTGGCGGTATTGCAGAGCTGCTTGGCGGTAATAATCCGATGCTGGATCCGAAATTGCTCGGGGGCTTGTCCCGTTATTTCGGCAAAATGAATGAAAAAGACAATCGCAGCGATTTTTTGTATGCACTCAAGCCCCTGCTCAGCGAAGCCAGACGCAGCAGGGTTGATGAGGCCGTCAATATTCTGCGTGTGCTCAAAATGATGCACATGCTGCGGGAGGGTGGTTTGCTTGGCTGATTATTCTTATGCACAGATATCGCAGATGCAAAGGGAAGCCGAGCAAAGAGTCCGCGAAATGCGTCAAAGAGCAAAATATGCCGCCGAGAATGCAGCACGGCAGCTTACAGCCGATGAACAGCCTGAAACGGAAAATGAAAAACCGACATCCTGCCCCAAGCAGCAAGCAGCCCCCGTGCAACCGCAGAAATGCTGTCGGAAACGCGAACATGCATCCGATATCATTTCAAAGCTGTTTGCAGGGAAGGGGATTCAGGCAGACGATGCGGATAAGGCTTTGATTTTGTCGGTCTGCTTTTTGCTGTATGCCGAGCAGGCTGATGAAGAGCTGATTCTTGCCATGCTGTATTTGCTGGTATAATTATAACAAAAACGGTTCGTTGCTGTAAAGAGAAGAACGCATCACATTTTTGAAATTATAAGCAAAAATTAAAAAATGATGAACAGGAAACGAAAATTGTATAAAAATCGGCAATATTAACAAATTACGGTGATGAAAATTGGCAGCTCAATGCCTCTTCTTCATAATCAGGACACTGTGCGTTCACAAATCGTTCATATAAATGTGATAATATAACAATGATATTTTTCTTTGAAAGTGAGTGTTTTTTATGTTTGAAGTACTTTTGGGCTATCTCGCCGACATTTCTGATTTCATCCAGTTTATCATTGATTATATCAAGGATATTGTTTTTATGGCACAGGGCAAGGCTGAAGTCACCTCCACTCCGAGTGACGAAGAAAAACTGCAGCAGCAGAGCATTTACAACAATTGAAATTTGTCTGTATGACCGTTCGGAGGTTTCTCCGGACGGCTTTTTTCGTCAATGTGCTTGAAATAATGGGATGAAAACTGTTTAAGTTTACGAAGTTTTTTATATTGGCGATATTCATAAAATGTTAATTGACATACACATTTAGTTTTGATAAAATAGATAAGAAATAATGCGGATTTATATCCGTTAATGATTTAGGAGGAATGCATTTTGGCTAATATGAATTTGACAGATGCAAAAACCCTGGCATATATCAACATGTATGCCGTTCTCGGTACGCTCGAAAATCTCTGCGAACTCGATCCGCAGGCAAGAGCGCTTCTCAAAAACAAAAAGCCGCTTTCAATCGGTATGATTGTTAAGGGCGGTCCCTCTGCAACGCTGACTTTCAAAAACGGCTACTGCCGTATGAGCGATGGTGTGGACAAGTGTGACATTCTTCTTCCGTTCGGCTCCTGCGAAAAGTTCAACGGCATGATTGACGGTACTGTCACACCCATTCCCTGCAAGGGCTTCTCCAAAATCGGCTTCCTGCTCAAGAGCTTTATTCCGCTTACTGATCTGTTGAGTAAATACATGCGTCCCGATCCCGAAGATCTCAAGGATGAACGCTTCTTTGAAATCAGCACAGCCCTTATGTTCTACACCATCACCGTTGCCCTTTCTCAGATCGGTAACAACGATGAAATCGGTAAGTTCAGTGCAGATCATATCGTTGACGGTGACATCAGAGTTGCTATCACCGGCGGACCTGCTGCAACCATCCGCGTTTGCAACCACCGCATGATCACCATCAAGAAGGCTCCCGAATCCTATCGTGCAATCATGGAATTCACCAGCATCAAGCTTGCACGTGACCTGTTTGACGGCAATGTCAATGCTGTTGCCTGCATCGGTCAGGGTGATATCATTATGGGCGGCATGATCTCCATGGTCGATAACGTCAACCGTATTCTCGATCGTGTAGCACTGTATCTTGCATAAGGAGGAAGAAAAATATGGCATCCAATTACTATAATTACGATAAAAGCCATGCACTCTTTGAAAGAGCCTGCAAGGTAATTCCCTCCGGTCTTTATGGCCATCAGGGTCCCGCAGAAGGCTGCTGGATTCCTCCCACATCCTGGCCGTTCTTCACCGAACGTGCAGAAGGCTCCTACTTCTGGGACGTTGACGGCAATAAATTCATCGACTATATGTGCGCATACGGTCCCAATGTTCTGGGCTACAATGACCCCGATGTTGATGCTGCTGCAATGGCACAGATGAAGCTTGAAAACTGCGTTACCACACCTTCCACCAAAATTGTTGAGTTCGCTGAGCTTATGGTTGACACCGTTGCATCTGCTGACTGGGCATTCTTCATGAAGAACGGTAACGATACTACCCAGGGTGCTATCATGTGCGCTCGTGCACATACCCACCGCAAAAAGATCATCTTCGTAAACGGCTTCTATCACGGTGTTTCCATGTGGACCCAGAAGGTGGACTATCCCGGTGTTATCCCCGAGGACGTTGCAAACAACCTCTATGTAGATTGGAATGACTATGAAGCACTCGAAAAGCTTGTTAATGAAAACGAAGGCGAAATCGCTGCTTTCATTTCAACACCTTACATGCACGGCAACTTTGTTGACAACGTAACACCTGCCGAAGGTTACTGGCAGAAGGTTCGTAAGCTCTGTACCGAAAAGGGCATCGTTCTCATTGTGGACGACGTCCGTGCAGGCTTCCGTCTTGATGTCAGAGGTTCTGACTATTACTACGGATTTGAAGCTGACATGATCTGCTTCTGTAAGGCTCTCGCAAACGGTTGGAACGTATCCTGCCTTTGCGGTAAGGAATTCCTGAAGTCCGCCATGAGCGGTCTGAGCTACACCGGCTCCTATTGGATGAGTGCCGTTCCCTTTGCTGCAGGTATCGCTTGTATCAACAAGCTCAGAGATCTCGATGCTCCCAAGATGTTCCGTGAAAAGGGTCTTATGTTGACCAACGGCCTTGTTGCAGCAGCTGCAAACAACGGCTTCCACATGGTTGCTTCCGGTGAGCCTGCTCTCTTCTATCTGCGTTTGGCAGATGACGACAGCCTGCTGATCCATCAGGATTGGGTACAGGAAATGGTGCACAGAGGTATTTATCTTACTTCTCACCACAACCACTTCATCAATGCTTCCCTGACTGAAGAAGACATCAAGCGCACCATTGAGGTTGCTGAAGATGCTTTCCACGCAATCAGACCGAAGTACCTGTAAAAATGTAAAATCGGCGGTTGCCCCACGCAGCCGCCCCTTAATAAATATTTATTAGGAGGAATATTCTATGTCTCTTTCAAAGGCCGAATGGCTGGCTCTTGAAAAGAAGGTTGACGAGCTTCGTAATCTGACGCTTGACACAACTTATTGGGCCGGTAGCGGACACATCGGCGGCGGTATGAGTGTTCTTGATATCATGACCGCTTGCTATCACAAGTATATGAACATCAAGGTTGATGATCCCAAATGGGAGGATCGCGACCGTTTTATCCTCAGTAAGGGTCACACCGCAATCGCTTATGCTCCTCTGCTTTGCGATCTCGGCTTCAATGACAAGGAAATGCTCAAGACCTTCAATCTTTCCGGCTCCAAGATGGGTATGCATCTTGACTCCAACAAGGTTGTCGGTGTTGACGCTTCCACCGGTTCTCTCGGCCATGGTCTTTCCATCGCTGTCGGTACTGCTCTTGCAGCCCGCGTTCTCGGCAAGGATTACATGACCTTCTGCGTTCTCGGCGACGGCGAATGTGACGAAGGCTCCAACTGGGAAGCTGCAATGACAATCGCTCACTACAACATCACAAACGTTATCTCTTTTGTTGACCGTAACCAGTGC
>JAZOWJ010000044.1:0-5655 GCA_045659125.1 Acutalibacteraceae bacterium | reverse complement strand
CGAATGACAAGGGCAATAATCATGATCGCTGCACTTCCTGTCAGTACCAGCGGTTTTGTATTGAACGCAATAACCAACGCATCGGCAAAGCTAAAATTCCGGCTGCAGCCATTGCAGCAACATCCAACAAGCTGCAGCTGCCGGAGTATGCCGAAGGGTTTGATGCGTTATATTTTGTAAAAAACGATGGCCATACGATGACAATTGAGGAATGGAGGGAATAAGATGAATTTTGATGATTTCGACAAGAAAATGCGCAGCTATGAGCAATCGATCGATCAGCATATTCTCCCTGAAATGTATCTGGTTGCCAGATTGGACGGCAGAAGCTTTTCACGGCTTACAAAGGAAGTCTGCGATTTTGAAGCACCTTTTGATGTCCGTTTTCGTGATATGATGGTAAATACCGTAAAGCAGCTGATGGATTGCGGCTTTCGTGTTGTATATGGCTTTACGCAAAGTGATGAAATCTCTTTGTTGTTCCATAAGGAAGAAAACACCTTTGGAAGAAAGGTGCGAAAGTTTAACTCCATTCTTGCGGGACAAGCAAGCGCAGCTTTTTCTCTTCAGTTGGGGCAAGTCATAGCGATGGATTGCAGGTTGATCCCTTTGCCTGATTTAGAAAAAGTGCAGGATTATTTTCTGTGGCGGCAGGAGGATGCCCACAGAAATGCATTGAATGCTCACTGCTACTGGCTGCTTCGCAAAGAGGGCATGGATGCGCAAGCTGCAAGTGCTGAACTGGAAGGTAAAAGTATAGAGTATAAATATGAGCTGCTTTCATCGCGAGATATCAATTTTAACGATCTTCCTTCCTGGCAGAAAAGAGGAATCGGTGTTTATTGGGCGGATATCGAAAAACAGGGCTATAACCCTGTTACAAAACAGCCTGTTACGGCAATTCGCCGCGGATTAAAAGTAGAATACGAACTACCTCTGGGTGAACAGTATGCCGATTTGGTAACATCGTTCCTGGACTAAGCTTTTTCAGTAGTTTAACGAATGCAACGCTCCGCTACTTAGCGTTGCATTGTATCAAATTGTGTAGTATATGCCAAAAAACACATCCGATTTCTCGGATGTGTTTTTTGTTTTACAGTCAATGGGCTCGAAGCGACGCGGAAGTGCGAGCGTCGAGCCCGGTCACCGGCACCACGAAAGAAATCCTGAATGTGGTGGCTGTCGGTGATAATGGCTACGGTCAGTGCAAAGTTGCCGATTGGAAAAATATTAAAGTAAACTGACTTCATAATTCCTTGCATGAGTTCTGAAAAGAACAAATCACTACTTTTTTTGTGTTATCCCGGTGTCTCATTTTTCTGCCAGCCGGTGGAATTATAAACCCAATAAAAGCAAAACTCCAAGCCGCAAAACTTGGAGTTTTTTTGTCTTATTTCACCAGATCCGGGCGTCTTGTTGTGATGTTGTCAGGGGAGAGGGCGGCGGCTTTTTCGATGTCCTTGGTGGTGTTACAGGTCCAGATGGAAATGCCGAGGTTGTTTTTTCGGAAAACCTTAACGAGCTTCTTTGTGGCGTTCTTTTTGTTCATGTTGATGCCGAGTGCCTTGCAGTTCTTTACAGTATCTGCAAGCCCCTGCAGATATTTGTCTGTCTGCCAAAGCTTCGATTTCACCTTCATGTTAAGCCAGTAGGGGACCTCGGGACAGGCCTTTCTTGCGGTCGGAATGTCTGCTTCAAAAAGACCCGTGAAGAAAATGCGGTCTTCGATGCCGTGCTTCTTTGCAATGGTGTACACCTGTGCGAGCTGCTCTGTGCATTCCTTCACATCCACATTCACCCTGAGCGTATCGTATTTTGCAACCGTTGCAAAAGCCTCGTCGAGTGTCACTTCGCTACCTTTGGGCTTGTCGTGTGTCAGAATGGGGGTGCCGTCGGCAGCAAAGCGCAGGTCAATTTCAACAATCTGTGCGCCGTACTGCACACCGCAGTCAATGGATTCCAAAGAATTGTCGGGGGTGTTCATGCAGCCCGAATGGGCGGTTACCGTAAAATCAGCTTTTTTCATAACAGACACCTTTTTGTCATTTTTCTTTTATTGTAGCACGGGGGAATTATTTTTTCAATTGTTTATTCCAAAATTAAATTTATAATAATACTTGTAAAATGGGTTTGTATTTGTTATAATACATAATTGAGAAAATATGATAATTTGAAATTTACCGTTTTTTGGGGGATTTATGCCTGCTTTTCATGTTCCGACAACGCAGGATCTGCAAACATTCAAAAAAGCATTTTTGTCTGCCGACCGCAACAGCTGTGAATATTGCATCGGCAATGTCTTTGTCTGGAAGGATCATTTTCATTCCTTGATTGCACTGCAGGATGATATGGTTTTTTACAAGGGCGGCAACCGAAGCACGGTTTATTTGTTTCCCGTCGGAACGGGTGACACCGAGCAAGCACTGAGAGCTCTTTTTGAGGATGCAAGGCAAAGCGGCAAGCCGTTTCATTTTGCAGGTCTTACAAAAGAGGATTGTGCCCTGTTTGAAAGCAATGATTTGTTCTGCATCCGCCGAACAGAGGACACGGACGATTTTGTTTACAGAGCTGCTGACCTTTGCTCACTTGCAGGAAAAAAGTATCACGCAAAGCGCAATCATATTTCGCGATTCACAACCGATCATCCCGATTGGAAATACGAAAAGCTGACCGCTGAACACATCGGGCTCTGCCGTGAAATCTCCGATGCATGGTTCATGGAAAAGCACGGCAGCTTTAATCATCCCGAATATGAGGTTGTGCAGAACACGCTCAATCACTTTGACGAGCTCGGCTTTGAGGGCGGCATTCTGTTTGCAGACGGCAAGGCCGTTGCATTCACCTCAGGTGAACAATTGACGCACAATACCTTCTGTACACATCTTGAAAAATGCCATCCCGATTACAGGGGCGCTTATCCCGTTATCAACCGCGAATTTGCCGCGCAGCTCATGGATCGTTATGAATTCATCAACCGCGAGGATTGCGCAGGGGATGAAGGCTTGCGCAAAGCCAAAATGAGCTACCGTCCTGCATTTTTAACCGAAAAATATGCCGTTTATCCGACGGCTGCACTCTACGAAAAACTCGGAATTCATATATAAGCTATGCCTCAATTTTCTTTAACACCCTGCAAAACCGAAGAACTGAAAACACTTTGGGAAACCGTGTTCGGTGACACAAGAGCCGTCACGGATGCGTTCTTCCGAAATGCATTTTACCCCGACGGCTGCTTTTTTGCCGAAAGAGACGGCAAGGCAGTGTCTGCACTTTATCTGCTTCCCGTGACCCTCGCAGACAAAAAAGGCTTTTATCTGTATGCGGCGGCAACCTTGCCTGATTACAGAGGTGCAGGTCTGATGGCTGCACTCATTGAAGAAGCCCTGCAGTATGCAAAGCACCAAGCGGATTTTGTTTATCTTTGTCCTGCCGAGGACTCGCTTTACGGCTATTACCGCCGATTCGGCTTCAATCATATCCTGTATGCAAAATTTACGGACGAAAACACAGCCGTCAGGATTACAGGCTCCGACGAAATGCTTGCAAAAGCGCAGCAGGTGTCCGAAGCCCCTGTTTTTTGCGAAGGTGTTTATCGCTATGCTGCTTGCATCGGCTGCGAAATGTATGAGAATGCAGCTGTACGCTTTGACGGACAATTCGCATTGCCTGTTTCGGCTGCAGTCGGTGAAGCAAGACCCTACGGTGTGCTTTGTCCCTTGAATAATTGCAATTTTTCCGAAAATATATTCGCATTTTTAACCATGAATTAACGAGAAAGGAATGCCGCACATGATTTATCTGTTTTTAGCCGAAGGCTTTGAAGAAATCGAAGCCCTGACACCGCTTGATTACTTGCGCCGCGCAGGAATTGCCGTGATGAGTGTCGGTGTCGGCGCAAAAAATATCACGGGCGCGCACAACATTACCGTTACTGCCGACATCACAACAAATGACCTTGCGTCGGATGCAGATTTTGACGGCATCATTCTTCCCGGCGGCATGCCCGGAACGATCAATCTCGAAAAAGACAACACCGTAATGCACTTTGTTCACCGTGCTTACAATGAAAATAAATTGCTTTGCGCCATCTGTGCCGCACCGTCCGTGCTCGGACATGCAGGCATGCTCAACGGTAAAAAAGCAACCTGCTATCCCGGCTTTGAGCAAGACCTTACGGGGGCCGATGCCACGGGTGCACCGGTCGAAAAAGACGGCAACATCATCACCGCAAGAGGCGCCGGCGTTGCTGCGGACTTCGCTTTTGCAATCATTGCGGCATTAAAGGATTCTGAAACGGCAGACAGCATCTGTCGCCAGATTCAGAGCAAATGACAACGGATATCCGTCCCGTCAAAATGCGGTTGCGTAAGCAAGCCAAGGAATACCGCCTTTCTCTTTCCGCAGAGGAAAAGCAACGCAATGACCGCAAAATTGCAAACAAGCTGTTGGGACTCTGGACCTTTCGCGATGCAGACACCCTTCTTGCGTACATGTCCACCGAAATTGAGGTCGATACACGCTATCTCATTGAACGGGCATGGGAGCTCGGTAAAAAAGTGGCTGTGCCGCGTTGCATCGCAGGCACAAGAAATATGGTTTTTCAGTATATTTCTTCCTTTGATGATCTCGAAAACGGCTCCTTCGGTGTGCTTGAACCGATTGCGGACCGCTGTCCCGAGGTAACCTGCTTTGACAATTGCATCTGTGTGGTTCCCGCACTGGTGTTTGATAAAAAATGCTTCCGTCTCGGCTACGGCAAGGGCTATTATGACCGCTTCCTTGCCTGCTTCAAGGGCACTGCAATCGGTGTTTGCTACGAGGCCTGTCGAAAAGAAAGCATACCCCACGGAAAATACGACAAGGGTCTGGATCTTTTCATTACGGAGACCAGAATCTATACTCCATAATTGCATTCCCAAAGGAGCATATCATGAACAACGATAACAATCAGAACGAAAACAGAATGTCAAGGGATGAGCTCTCAAGTGCCTATGAGGATCTGTTGCGTAATTTTACGCAGGCAGAGCCGACGGTAACCATTCCCACACACCCGAAGAGCGCACCCGAAAAAAAACAAACCGTTTCTGCTGCTGATTCTGCCGAAAAGACGCCTGCACCTGCACGCAAGCCTGCAAAAAGTGCACCGTCAAAGGCTTCTGCAGACAAGCCTGCTGTAAAGAAAAAGCCTGCAAAGGCCGCTGCTTCTGCCAAAAAAGAACAGAGCACCGCAGCTCCTGCCCGTGGCTTGTCCGAAAAACAGCGTGCACGCATTGCCAAGCGCAAGAGAAAGCAGCATTACAAGGCAAGCAAGCGCAAATTCCGTAAGCAGAGATGGGCGCATTGGGGACTGAGTCTGTTGGTCACAGCCATGCTGCTTGTGATTATTTTCCTCTCAAGCTCGGCGCTGAAGATACCGCTTCTCGGCTTTGTCAATGACGTTGTTGCCATTGACCGCAATGATACCCCCGTTGCTGTTTACATTTCCGAGGATATGACAACCGAGCAGGTTCTGAATATGCTTGCAGAATATGATCTGATTTATTCTGCCAAGTTCTGCAATCTGCTGATGGGCTTCCTTGGCTACGATGATGAAAGTGAATTTGTTGTCGGTGAGCATGTGTTGACTGCCAATATGGGTGTTGAGGGTATGCTCAA
>JAZOWJ010000043.1:0-1327 GCA_045659125.1 Acutalibacteraceae bacterium | reverse complement strand
CGTGTGAGCCGAACCGTAAGCCTCTGGCTATGGCACGCAGGCAATGGCTGTATAAAGACTCCTTAAGGTCTGCGTGGCAGTATTGTGCATAGCGCTCCTTTTCGTTTTTTTGCAGCACAGCTCCATCGAGATAGGGAATATGCATCTGCAGGATTGCAGTATCCTTTGTTTGCAAAACATATTTTGCTGTCACAAAGGGAAGCCACAGAAAATCATCCGAGCATCGTGTGCGCACACCGCGGTATACTGTTTTTGATTCATTTTTCGGCAGCAGTGCATGGTGCCAGTGCAGCACATCACCCTGTAAAAACTGCACGGCAGCACAGCGAAGAATTTGCCTGCGTGTCAGGTGGGGATAGTACGGCATCAGGCACAGTGCATCCTGCAGCTGGTCACGAAAGCCCCACGCACCGCCGCATTGGTAAAAGCCGCACCGACCATAAAAGCGTGCGTGCAAAACCGTGTGCAAAAGCAGGGAATTGCCGAATTGGTCGAGCACTCCGTTACCTGTTGCGAAGGATGTGCGCACGGGGGTTGCCGTATGCAGCGCAAGTCTTTTTACCGCCGACAGGGCTTCTTTTGTGCGTGCAAACACAAGGGAAAATGCAATTTCGATGCTATTTTCAGGCGGAATCACGGTCTGCACGCAAACGGCAGCGAGGTCTGCGGAAATGGCTTCGGTTTTTATTTTGTAATCCGCCTTTTCCTTGCCCTGCAAAAAGGCAGAAAGCTGATGAGAATTGAATGCAAAGGTAGGATTTTCACCGTTGCAGAACAAGCCTGCAAAGCCTTGCACGGCGGTGTTGACGGGATTGTGCAGGAAGATTACTCCGTTTTCCGTTTCGGTTTTCACAAACCTTGCATCCGCGTTATGCTCGGCGAGCAGGGGTAAAATTTTATAAGCAAGAAAAACGGTTTTTGGTGTTGAGCTGCTGTTGTGCAGCCGCACAGTCAGTCGCTTTGCTTGCGCTTTTGTGTCGGTGCAGGCAAAAACAGCGGTGTGCAGTGCATTTGCAATTCCCTCATACTGCACCTGCGTGTCTGTGAAGCAGCATACAGCACCGCGTGTGAGTGAATATATTTTATCGTCTGTGCCCAACAGCAACTCCTCGCTGTCGGCGGTGGCTCTCGTGTCATTGCGCCATGGGGTGATTTTGTTCAAGGCTGCATTGCCTGCCCATGTGTAGCCCAATGCGTTGTCCTCGGCAAGGAAGCCGAATACGGGATTTGCATACACCTGACACCACGGCACAGTCGGACGGTCGGCAATTTGATAGCCGTTTTGCATGAAAAGGCTTTGCTTTGGCGGTGTCTGTAAGGGCAGAAT
>JAZOWJ010000042.1:0-12572 GCA_045659125.1 Acutalibacteraceae bacterium | reverse complement strand
TACTGGTTCGTAGCCAGTTACTCTATCCAACTGAGCTACCAGCGCATTTCTTGGTGCTCAAATATATTAGCACTTCCGAATGCAAATGTCAACCTTTATTTTGAATTTTTTTAAACTTTTTTTTATTTTTTTGCGGTTTCTTTTTCGTCATGCAGAGAAATCTTCGGCAAACTCCAATGGAAAACGGTTGCAAGAATGCGTATGACCACAATCAGCACCATTGCAATGGCAGCCGCTGCCGTGCCGTTGAGCTCAAAATGCAGCAGAATATAATATGCAATACCGCCGATGATGGAGGCAGTGGCATACACACGCTTTGCGAACACAAGCGGAATGGTTCGGCTCATGCAATCTCTGAGAATACCGCCGCCGACCCCCGTGAGCATACCCAAAAAGACACAGAAATAGGGATTTTCGGCCTCGCCTGCGGTGATAGCCGCCTGAATGCCCGAAATTGTAAAGGCTGCAAGACCGACGGAGTCAACAATGTTATTGATATTATCAATCAGCTTTTCACGACGGAAATAGTGTTCGCGCAGGATGTAAGCAATCGCAAACACGGCAAGTGACGAAACAAACGCAGCCGCAAGCAGACGAAAGCTGTAAAAGCAACGTGGCGGAATAAAGCCAATCAGCAGATCACGCACAGCACCGCCACCGAAGGCTGTGACCATGCCCAGCGCCAGCACGCCGAAGGCATCCAGCTTTCTTGCAATTGCAATCATGGCACCCGAAACGGCAAAGGAAATGGTGCCGATCATTTCTATTAAACCAAAAACAAAATCCGTGATTTCCATGCGTTATTACTCCTTTGTGATGCACAATAAGACTATCACAAAGACAAGCAAAATGCAAGCGGGATTTTTATTCCTTTTTATAAGCAGCATAAGACAGTACAAGTCCTGCACTGAGCAGAATGCCGCCAATGATATCCGAAAGCCAATGCACGCCCGAAAGAAGCCTGCTGATGACCATGAAAACCATAAACACGGTAATAAGCGACAAAACAACACGGTTCGCAATCTTGCTTTTGATGCGATCACGCAATTGCAGCATGGCGGTGGGCATCACGCACAGCACAAGCATGGTTGTAGATGACGGATAGGAGGCTTCCAGAAAGCCGTCAATGAGCACAGGGCGGCGGTTGATGACGACATATTCAAACAAAACATAAGCTGCCATCACAACGATATAAAAACCGCCGAGAGCAAGGATATTCCTGTCCACCTTTGTTATTTTTTTTCTTTGAATCCATTGAACAAGACCGAGCACACCAAAACCGAAGCAGACTGCTATCGGCACAAGTCCGAGCCAATCGGTAATGGTATAAAGTGTCCAATGCACACCGGTCAGGCTGTGCACAAGGCTGTTCATAGTTGCAAAGCCGACAATTGAACCCTCGGGACCGATGGGCTGCACATCGATGCTTGTGACCGCAATCGTCCACAAAGCAAAAGCGGCAAGAAGGCCTGCCGCTGATAAAAATAATTTTTTTGAAATTTTCATTTTTCAGCACCGTCCTTTTTGTGTTTGCCCAAATTATACGGCAAAGCACAAAAAACGGCAAGAAACGCGCTGTCACAACGGCGACACGATGCGTGTCAGGCCTTTTTCATGAGCAAAAAGACCTTGATGAGCAAAAAAAGGAACAGCAATGCCGCCGCATAGGGCTGCGAGCTGACAATAAAAGCAAGCGTTGCCGCAGCATGCAGAACCAAAGAAATTCTGCTTTGATTTTTGCTCCAAAGCGGCTTACTGCAATTCTGCAGGGCGAGGGTCAGCACTCCGAAGAGCGAGCAGACAGCAACAATTACAAAGTATACGATGCGCAGATATTGTGCCGCCTGCGTCAGCGACAAAAGTGACACGGCCGACACACGCTCCCCTGCCTGCTGACCGAACAACGGCAGAAAAAGGAGCACGGCAATGCTTAAATCGAGTAAACCGAACACAAGGGTGCGCAGATGCTTTTCCTTCTGTTTGCCGTCGTCCTCAGCAATGGTGAGAACCTCATCCCCTGTCAGCAAATCATCGACCGTCACACCGAAGAATTTTGCAATTGCCTTCAGGGAATCGATATTGGGATATCCCCTGCCCGATTCCCATTTGGATACCGCCGTGCGGGACACAAACAGTGCCTGCGCAAGCTCCTCCTGGGTGAGGTTCTTTTGTTTTCGCAATATCTGCAATTTTTCGTTGAATTCCATTTTGAAAAACCCTTATTCCTTTTTTATCCACGCAGCACTCCATGCAAACAGGGTTTCAGACATGGGGACAAAATCGACTTGTTCACCGTTTTTCAGGGCAAGAAAGGTGCTCACTATTGTCTTTTCAGTCGGTTTTGCAGCATCAACCAACTCTTGCAGGTGCTTTGTATAAGTCCCTGTCTGCAAAAATACAATTGCCTGCACAACAAAACAGGCAGCCTTGTAGAGCCCCTTCAAAATTTCGTCGCTTTTTTCATACAGCATATTATGCACGCAGCCGTGATAAATATTGCAGGCACCTGTTTTAACGGCACGTCTGATTGCCGTTTCGTCAAGGACATTCAGCAGTTCATCAAGACTGCCTTTAAGGGGTGTAGTGTCATAATAAAACTGAAACAGGTCGGCAGGCTCCCAGTTGAGAATCTCCCTTTTGCCCGACAAAAAGCCGCAAAGCAGCTCCCTGTGCGGCAGGGTGTCAAGGAAGCGGTTATATACTTTTATATCATCCGCAGACAGCTCGTCGAGAATCACAACCATGTCGATGTCGCTGTGCTCGGTGGCTTCTCCCCTGCCGTAGCTGCCCTGCAGGCCGACAAACCAAACCCGACCGCAGAAAACCTGCTGCAAACGGCTCAAAAACAAATCCGTGAAAAGAGAAATGTCTGTCATGGTAAACTCCCCCTGCGTATAATAAAAGCAATTATAGCACAAATCTGTGCAAAAACCAAGGGGATATGCAAAAATGTGCAGAATTTCTGCAATTTAGAAAACAGAATACAAAAAACAGCACCCACCTGTGTGAGTGCTGAAAAAAATGGAAATTATTCTGTAAAATTAACAATTAAAATTCTGCTGTAAAGATAACCTTATCATCCGTCCACAGATTATATTCATACTCTACCTCTACCGTGTCAGTATCTGCAGGAACTTCGTAATAAAGGTATCCGCTTGCCTTTCTGCCGGAAGAAAGAGTTGCAGAAAGAGTATCATCATAGTATCTCTGTTCAGTAGCCTGCCCGTCCGCATAAGCTGTAAAATCGAAAGATGTTACACTTCTGTCAGCATCGCTTGTGTTTTCAACTTCAAAATAAAATCTGACAATAATATTGCCGCTTTCGGGGCCCCAATATTCGCTGTAGCCTATCCAGTTTTCAGCGCTGACAAAAGCAATTTTCAAGCCGTTATCATCAAAAATTTCGCCAACCTTGTAAACATTGGACGGTGTTTGGACTGCAGTTGTATCTGCTGTTGCATTTGCCGTTGTGTCGGCAACAGCAGCATCGGTTGTATCCGCAGAACCTGCAATAGTTTCGTGTTCAATTGTTGTCGGTTCCTCGGTATCACTGCCGCCTGCACTGCCGATAATGCCGATCAAAACAACCGCAATAATGAGCCAGAACCACCACTTTTTAAAAATTGGCTTCTTCTGTTTTGTTTTTGCAGCTACACTTTCGCCGCAATTCGGACAATTGTTGAATCCGTCTTCAACGTCTGCACCGCATTTTTTGCAATTCATCTTTCATACCTCCAAAAAAATATTGCACGATCATTTTACTGCAATGTGCGGTAAAAGTCAATACCGCATTTTGCGGTATGTTATATTTTTTGCGGTGATTATATGTATAAAAACATAAGGGATTTAAGAGAAGACAGCGACATTACACAGGCACAGATGGCAAAGCTACTCAACTGCTCACAGCAGGTTTACAGCAATTACGAATTAGGGCAACGAGATATTCCAACTGGCATACTTATAAAACTTGCAGAAATTCACAATGTTTCGGTGGATTATATTTTAGGTTTGACAACAAAAAAAGAAAGAAATGTATAATTAAAAAAGGAGCATTCCTAATGGAAGATATTTTAGAACTCATTCTTTCAATATTGTTTATGCCCTTTGAAACAAAATTTGAAAATCTGAAACATAAAATCAACAATATCACGAACAAAGCATTAAGAATCTTTTTGAAAATATTACTGTTCTTGCTTGCATTTGCTTTGATATTCGGCTTATGCTGCTTATGCAGTTACATATTCAGGGGATATTGGATATAGATAAAAGGATTATGGCATTTAGCGTGTCATAGTCCTTCATTTTTTTACATCTCGGTCGCAGTTCAACAAAAAAAACAGCTCCCACTTGCGTGAGAGCTGTGAAGTTCGAGAAATAATTATCTCTTGGAGAACTTCGAAGCGTGAAGAAAACTGTCCATTGGACTGTTTTTAGTTTCGACCGCAGCAGCTGTGCTGCGAGGACCGCAGTTCGGTGTGACATAAAAAAGCCCCGAAAATCGCAAGACTTTCGGGGAAGAGTAAACATAAATTGTTATCTCTTGGAGAACTTCGAAGCGTTAAGAAAACAGTCCGGTGGACTGTTTTTAGCTTCGACCGCAGCAGCTGTGCTGCGAGGACCGCAGTTCGGCGTGACATAAAAAAAGCCCCGAAAATCGCAAGACTTTCGGGGAAGAGTAAACATAAATTGTTATCTCTTGGAGAACTGCGGTGCACGGCGAGCGCCTTTGAGACCGTATTTCTTTCTTTCCTTCATTCTGGGGTCTCTGGTAAGGAAACCTGCCTTCTTGAGAGGAGAACGGAGTTCTTCGTCATACTGCAGAAGAGCACGGGAAAGGCCGTGGCGGATTGCGCCTGCCTGACCGGTAACGCCGCCGCCTGCAACACGGCAGACAATGTCGAACTTTTCTTCAGTGCCTGTCAGAGCGAGAGGCTGACGAACGATGAGCTTGAGGGTTTCAAGACCGAAATAATTGTCGATATCTCTGTCATTGATGGTGATTTTGCCGGTGCCGGGATAAACGCGGACACGAGCGACAGATTTCTTTCTTCTGCCGGTACCATAGAAATAAGGATTGCCTTCGTACATTTTAATTTGCCTCCCTTTCCTTAGAATTCGTAATTAGCGGGCTTCTGAGCAGCATGCTTGTGGTCAGCGCCTGCGTAGACATGAAGACGGGTGAAAGCAGCACTACCGAGAGAGTTCTTGGGAAGCATGCCCTTGACAGCCTTCTCAACAACAAATTCGGGCTTTTCCTTGATAAGGGTGCCGTATTTGACATCCTTCAGGTGGCCGATGTAGCCGGTGTGATGATAGTAATGTTTCTGTTCGAGCTTTTTGCCGGTCAGAACGATCTTGGAAGCGTTGATGACGATAACGTTGTCGCCGCAATCAACGTGAGGAGTGAAGGTGGGCTTGTTTTTGCCGCGAAGAAGGTTAGCAGCTTCAACAGCAAGAGCACCGAGAGTTTTGCCTTCAGCATCAAGAACGTACCATGCGCGCTCAACAGTAGCAGCGTTTGCCATGTAAGTAGACATTAGTTGTTCCTCCTGATTTCATTTATCTTTGCCCGTGTATATTATCATGTTCGCAAGGGTTTGTCAACAACATTTTGAAGAAAATTTAAAATAATTTATATTTGCTCTCATTTTCTCCGTTTTTCTATTGTTTTCATGGCATTTGCTCACAAATGATTTTTTATATTTTATCACCTGAAAAAAGCGGATGCCGCAGCACCCGCTTGTATTTTTATTATTATTCCTGTTCAAGGTCAAGCCCGACGGAATAACGCAGAATCTGGCGTGCATCCTTTGCATTGATAGCACCGTTGCAGTCCACATCGGCAAGGATGAAGCCGATTTCGGTGGAAATGGTTTCAAGTCCGACAGAAACACGCAAAGTAAGTCTTGCATCGCCTGCCGTCACAAAGCCGTCCACATCGGCATCGCCGTAATAATAAACCGCCTGCCCGTTATCGAGAGCAGAAATAACATTATTATTTTTTGAATAGGCCATATACTGCGGATAACGCAGCTCCTCCCAGATGGTTCTCTGATGATCGCTCATCAGCAGCCATGTAACGAAATTGGCGGCCGATTCGCTTTCGTAGCGCATATTGGGAAGATTGCGGATATACCATGTATGCTCGGGCAGTGCACCCGTGGAGGCATCAATCTGTGCATCGGGAGAAAGATGCTCATGACCGTCCCTGACCGCCTGCTTGAGCATATCCGAGGAGCCGTGCTTGACTGCGGTTGCACCTGCAGAAGCATATTTAGTGAGCAGCATGCTGTCACTGTGCTGGTCAATATTGCCCGAAACAGGCAGCACCTGCATATTATAGCCTGCAACAAGGCAAACATTGATACCGCTGTTTTTGGCATTCTGAAGGGTGGTTTTGGTTGCAGCCAGAACAGGACGGAAATCGTTGATCTTCTTTTCGAGCTTGGCAGAAATTGCGTCATCACCGAACATGAAGAACATTGCATCGTCAAAATAGTCTTCCGGAACAAGTGCCCACAGACCGGGGGAGTAGCAAAGGAAGTCCTTCAGATACTGCGTATAAAGAACATCCTTGTTTGCAGCAATAAAATCGCTGTAGGATTTTGCCATATCCGACCAGACATTCTGCCCGTTGAGTGCGGCATTGACAATCCAGATAATAGCAAAGCCCAATGAGCTGATCATTTCATCCGAGCCGAAAACATCATCAAACAGCTGCTTGATCATACCGTTGGGGTCATCGTTGATATAGCGCACCATTGCGTTTGCACGTTCGACTTTGGTAACCTGAATCAGGGTATCCAGCAGGCTTTCGCTTTCGTCCGTAAAATGGGTCAGATTGCCGCTCATGATATCCCCTACAAGGTTATGTCCTGTCAGCGGAGAATTCAGGAACACACAGGTTGCAACATTGTCGGCAGCTGTGTCTGCATAGGTATAAAGATAGGCATTGCCGATCACACCGCCGTTGCCTGCGCAAAGCAGGGCAACCTTTTTTGCACCCTCCCTCGACTTGACATGGGCAATGAAATCCTTGAGTTTACCGGCATTTTCAATGGGATCCAGTCGCCAGTCGTAGGTAAACAGATATGTATGCTCCAGACCGACCGAGCCGTTTGCCTTGTCGAGCGCCATCATCAGATCTGTTACAACAGCAGGATCATCCTTATAATAGGACAGCGGGTACTTATATTCATTGACACCGAGTCCGTCCTGCGTTTCGCCGTATTCGTTACAGGCGGCTTCCTTTGTGAGGGAGTTGATGCCTCTGACAATCAGATCTCTGCCCGTTGCCTCCTCCCCTGCCACGGCATAGCACATAAAGCCTGCAACAATGGAAAGGAAAGACTTCTGCATTTCTTCTTCAGCAGGAAAAAACACCGGCTCCGAGGATGCCTTGTTGGGATTGGTGCAAATCGGAGAATTCACAACATCGGCAACATAAATGACGGGAGTCACATCAGCAGCCGAGCCGACCACACCGAAAAGACCAAACAGCATGGCAGCACAAAGCAGCAGGCTGACGGTTTTTTTGAGAGAATGCTTCATAAAAAAGTCCTCCTTGCGAAGTACATAATTATGAATATTATACAACACTTTTTTGACTATTGCAATATTTTTGTTAAAAATAAAAAAGGAAATAATAAGCAAACTAAAATTGACTGCTATTTCTTTTTTTGATATAATAATATGGGGTGAAATTAAAATGAAAAATCTTCCGAATGATGCTGATTTTATTTATCTTCCGCGAGCAAAAACACCCGAGGAATGCGGGCTTTCAAGCGCTGTTATATTGCGTGCATTTGAGAAGCTTAACGAATCAAAAAGCAACTGGCATTCATGCATGGTTATCCGCAACGGAGTGGTGGCAGCGGAATGCTTCCGTTTTCCGTTTTCGGCAAATCAGCCGCACTGCATGTATTCCATCAGTAAGAATCTGACGGGAATTGCACTCGGCTTTGCGGTATCGGAGGGAAAGATATCCTTGGATGACCGCGTGGTTGATTTCTTTCCCGAATATAAATTTGAACCTGCAGACCAAAGAATGCAGGCTATGACCGTGCGCAACCTCATCAGCATGAATTCGGGCAAACGACCGAGCTATCTGCTGAACAAAACAGACAAGGACTGGCTTCCCCATCTGTTTGATGCGAAATGGATCAACGAGCCGGGCGAAAAATTTGAATATGTAAACGAAAACAGCTATTGCGTGTGTGCCATACTCAACCGCGTGTTAAAGCAGAGTGTGACAGAGTATCTTGACGACCGTCTGTGGAAGCCGCTCGGCATCCGCACCCCGTTCTGGGAAACCGACAGCAAGGGCATTGAATCAGGCGGTTGGGGCATTAACCTCTCCCCTGAATCCATGGCAAAAATATTTGTCTGCGTGCAGAACGGCGGTGTATTCAACGGTCAGCAGGTTATTCCTGCCCAATGGCTGCAGGATGCCACCGTCAGCCAGCAGAAGGATGACATTCACAACAACACACAGCTGCAAAACGGCTACGGCTACAGCTTCTGGATGCGTAACAAGGACGTGTACTGCGGTGAAGGCATGTATGGTCAGATTGCAGGTGTGCACCGCACAAACGGACTGCTTGTGTGCATGACAGGCGGTGAAACCAACAACGGTCCGATGTGGGAGTGCATCACGGATATTCTTGAAAACGCAATCTGCGAAAACACAGACCCGACAGCACAAGGCCGTCTGCAGGAATTCTGCAGCAGCAATCCCTTTGACACCGTTTGCTGCTCTGCAATTCGCAGTCCGATGGAGAAAAGAATTCACGGCAAGCTCATTCATTTTGACAGCCACAGACTGCTGAATGCCATCGGCTTCCCGTTCAGCGTGATCCCCGTTCCTGCCGTATATATGACCAAGGACCGCGGCGGAGATATTCACACAGTAAAATTTGAATTCACTGCAGACGCCTGCCTTTTTACATGGTTTGAGGGCAATTGCATGAACACCGTCGAATGCGGCATGGACGGCAATTACCGTTATACAAAAGGATTTGTTTGCAGCCGTCCTTACCTGTTTGCTGCAGCCGCAGCATGGGAGGACCGCTACACCTTGAAGATTGTTCTTCGCCCGATGGAATGTCTTGCATCCCGCACACTTTTGTTCCGTTTTGAAAACGGAACCGCCACCATGACACCAAGCATGTATCCGTCGGTTGCAATGATGGTTGATGATGTGGCAGGCCATGTCAGAGGGATGGCAAAAGGCAACGCAATGAAAAATCTTGCAGATAAGGCACTTAAAAAACTCGAAACCGTAATGGAGCCTGTGCATTGCGGTAAATATGATTGATTTTTTCAGCATCTTTAATGTTTTGTATATTAGTATAGGAGAAGCATAATATGGAAAAAGACAAACGACTGCGTATTGCATACTGTCCGACCTGTTCACATTCACTCAGGGTGGCTGCCGACGCACGAAAGGTCATCTGCCCTTATTGCGGCATAGCCGTACGTCCTAACACAACAGCTGCTTCATCGCTGCCGACGGCTGCGGATACACTGACGGATATTTCCGATGTGCGCACAGCCCTTGCCTTTGTAAAATTCTTTTTTGATTCCTTCGATTGGGATGCATGGGTGCTTTGCCATCGCTACACCGTTGAGCAGACCGAGCAGCTCGTCAGCCGTTTTTTGCAGAGCGCCTGCAATGATGCAGCAGCCTGGAAGCTTGCATTTGAATGCATCTGTGTCCCCGTGCTGAAAAAGGTGCAGGGCTTTACGGCTGCCGTAAACGCGACAGCAGAGCTTTACAACCAAAAGCAGAAAAAAGAAGCCGTCGCATATTTCGATTCCCTGCGTCAGGCTGTCAGCTTTATACAAAGCAAAAGCGGTGAAATCAACCGTCTGTTGACCTATTATGCAGAAAACGCAAAGCTGTTTGGCGCAACCGAAGCAGAATATGCTGTTCTGCTCGAAAAAGCACAGCAGGTGCAGGCAGCCGTTGCCGACCTGCAGCTTCCCCGCACGGCAGAAGATATTCCTGCCGTGAAAGCACAGCTCGATGCAAACAACCGTGCCATGACCGAGCGCTTTGCAGAGGTCGGCATTGATCTGGAAATCGAATACCGCAAAATCGGCAATTTCCTTGCGCAAAAGCAGATCAAGGATGCGGCAAGTGCCCTGCAGCGCTTCAAGGGATACAAAAACACAGCCACTCTGCTCAGGGATGTCAACCGTTGCTACCGCTTTATGGAGGTACTGCAAATTGCAGGCAGGCTGTTTATCGAAAAAGGAAATGCCCTGTATGCACTCGAAAACGGAAAACCGTCTGCTGAGCCGATTGTCAGAGGCATTGCAAAAATCCTGCTGACCAATGCAGACAGGCTTGTATATCTTGACCTGAAAAGCAAGCTGATGCAGTTTGATCTGACCGAAAAAACAAGCATTGAATTTGACCGCAAGCGCAGCTTCCCCGAAATGACGGTCGTTGAAACCGACGACCCCTGCTCACTGTACTGCACCTACCGTTCAAAGGAAGGCAAAGGACCGAAGGTGCTTGCCCGAATCAATCCCGAAACCATGGCAGAAAATGTACTCATCGAGGATATTGCCGTTGTTTACGGAACAGGCAACGACATTCTGCTTTATTCCGACAGCCACGGCGAAACCTCTGCCTTTTCGCTTACAAACGGCGAAACATATTCTGTCTGTCACAACCGCATTGATCTGTTTTCATTTGCACAGGACTGCATTCTTTATACGCGCAATGCACCCACGGCTGATAACAAAAATCTTTATGCCTTCACCCTCGGCACCGAGCCGAAGGAACGCATGCTTGCAAGCAATATCTGTTCCGTGTGTGCCGTAAACGGCAGCCTCATTTACTACACCGTCGGCAATAAGCTGCAGAAAAGCCTGTATTGCACAAATCTGCAAGGCGAAAAAACCGAGCAACTGCTGAAGGTAGCTGATACCGTGGAATTGACCGACCGTCAGTATGCATTTGCCACTGTGGGTGACGTCAACAACCGTATTCTGTATCGCATTGACACACAAAGCCGCAAGCAGACAAAAATCACCGACAGCATCCGCATACTCTACGGCATGCACTGCGGAAGGCTGTATTATGCAGACAACGATGGAAATCTCTGCTCTTGTCTGCCTGACGGCACAGGTAAGCAGGTGATGTTTGCAGATATCCGCAAAATGCTGTTCATGCAAAACGGCATGCTTTATTTCCTCGCAGCAGATGAAATTCATTCGTTCCGCGATGAAGAAGGCAATCTGCACACCAGAGAGCTGCAATCGCTTTACAGCATGCAGGCAGACGGCACAATGCTGCAGAAGGTAGCCCATGCCGTTGCAGACACACAATGCTTCAACGAAAAGGAAATCGATTTTTTCAAAAATGCAGCAACAACCGACGGCGCAACGGCAAGATGGATGTTCCGTTACGACATCAAGTCGGGCGAAACCTTCAAGCTGCTTGAATACACCGTCGGCGGCAAAAAAGGAAAGTGATAAATTGATATGAAAAACTACCCTGATTTCATCGAAAATCAGATGAAAAACCAAACAAACGACGAACTGACCTTTACCTACAAGAGATCGGTGCTTGAGATGATGGAAAAGCGCAGTGCCGTGCTTCGCAAGCGCGGTATTACGGATGAAAATGTCCTTTTTGACCTCGTCTGCAGCGAAAATATGAGCATTGAGCAGGGATATTTTGAGTTTCTTGCCAAAGAAAAGGACAGAAAAAGGATACATAACCTGCCGCGCAATATTGCAATATATATGCTTGTGCTCATTGCTGCCTTCCTCGGCATCGGCTTTGCAACGGGTGTGTGGCATCCGACATGGCTGCTTATCGAGGGCGGTGTCTCCTTTATGGTCATTTACCTGCTTTTGTTCCTGAACGATCATCTTGTAGGCACTCCCTTCTTCCCCATTGGCAGACTTTGTGTTGCAGGCTCTGTGATGATGCTTTCTCAATTCTTGTTCCTTGTTATCCGCATCCCCTTCGGTGTGGAAAATGCATATCTGCTGTTTTTGGCGGCTGTGGCGCTGATGCTGCTTGCAGACGGCATTCTTGCAAGCCTGACAAAGCAGAAATTTGCATTTTTAAGCTGGCTGTTTTACATCCCCTCCATCACGGGTCTTGTGTATGCGCTGCTGGGCATCACAGGCATCGTGGCATGGAATCCGGGCTGGTGGATGATGGTTGCAGCCGTAATTGCCGATGTCCTGCTTGTTGTCGGCACAGTGCTCTACAAGGGCAGATATTCCATCAAACAGGAGTTGGAGAATATATGGAAAGAAAACTGACAGCCGAATTATGGGATAAAATGCATTACCTGTTCCGCGGCTTCAATGACCGCATGGTTCATGTTGCATTATATTATGATTATATAATTGATATACAGGCACTCAAAACCGTCATTCTGTGCTTCATGGAAAAAGCCCCCGTGCTGCATTCCTCGTTCATCGACACAAAGCTGACCGCCCACTGGAGAGTGAACGATTACACAATTGACGATGTGCTGACCGTTCGCGAAAGCTGTGATCTTCAAAAGGATGCCGATGCATTCCTGACACAGTACATTGAG
>JAZOWJ010000041.1:0-2349 GCA_045659125.1 Acutalibacteraceae bacterium | reverse complement strand
ATGAAAAATAAGCAGATTTTTGTCGGCACCTTCAAGCAGGCTGATGTGCGTATGTATAAAAGTGACGCTGTGACCTGCTGCGGATTTGACGGAGAAACGGTTTTTATCGGAACCGAAAACGGTCTTGGCTTTATGAAGGACGGCTCAATTGTGGCTTTTGACGGTATCTGCGGTAGGGTCAATGCCCTTTTTGCAGATTCACAGAGCACCCTGTGGTGTGCATGCAGCAATAATATTTATCGCATCAAGGACGGCAAAATCATTTTTACCGCAGAATTTGCAAGCGAGGCAAGAGGCTTTGCCGAGGACGAAAAAAGAGTATGGATCCTGACGGCAGACGAATTGTTCCGTTTTGAAAACGAAACAACAGTTCGCCATTGCAGAGTTGAAATGGGCAACGGCATGTATATCACAGCCTTCGGTGACGGCGGTGTGTTTGTGTTCAACGGCAAGTCCCTTTTGGGTCTGCATGGCAAAAGACCGCGTTGGGGCGGTGTGGAGCCGTCCTTGTCTGCCATGCCTACCGATCGCGTAACTGCATTGGCAAGTGACCGTTGGGGACATCTGTTTGTCGGCACACAGGACGGTCTGACACTGTATGACGGCAAAAGTGCATGGTATACCTCCAGGGAAATCAAGGACCTGCCTGACGGCCATATCACAGCCCTTGCCATTGCTGCAAACGGAAACCGTTATATCGGCACGGACGGCGGTCTGATTTTACAGCGCGGTGTGCGCAGAAGCTTCTATACAGAAGGGCGTTGGCTTGCTTCCAATCAGGTAACTGCGGTGGCTGCACATCCATCCAAGGATGAAATCTGGGTCGGTACAGACAAGGGTGTTTCGCAGATTTTCTTTACGGAAATGACCCTTTCCGAAAAAGCCGAGCATTTTCAGGCCATTGCAGAAAAATACCACACCCGCGAGGATTATTTCAGCTACCGTCTGCTTTCCGAATATGGCAATATGGACAGCGGTGCGGTGGAAATCAGCGATAACGACGGCCTTTGGACGGGTTCGTTCTGTGCTGCTATGGCACTCAAATATGCCGTCACCAAGGATGAACACGCACTTGAACTTGCCCGAAAAGCCATGCGTGCACTGATCAAGCTGTTTACCGTGACAGGCATCGACGGCTTCCCCGCAAGATCCTACCGCCGACCCGGGGAGGTGCGCTTCGGCAACGGCAATCCCGAATGGCATCTTGTACAGGACGAAAAGGGGCCGCTCGAATGGAAGGGCGAAACCTCCAGCGATGAAACCTCGGGGCACTTCTTCGGCTTTGCTTATTATTACGATCTGTGTGCAGACGAGGACGAAAAAAAGGATATCTGCAAAACCGTCTGTGCCTGTGTGGATCACATATTGAGCCATAACTACACCCTTTGCGATGCAGACGGGCTTCCGACCACCTGGGCACACTGGGGACCGCATGAGCTCAATCGTGTGGATTTCTGGCGCTATGAACGCGGTATCAATGCTTTTGAAATGCTTTGCATGCTTCGCCTTGCTTACCACATGTCGGGCGATAATAAATATATGGACGAATACAAGCATCTGATCAAGGATGAGCATTATGCAATCAACTGCATGCAGCACAAAATGGAGGATGCGCATGAGAATCACATCGACGATCATCTCGGCTTCCTGACAAGTGCTACCATTCTGATGTATGAGGATGATCCGCATCTGTGCTCGCTTCTGCTGACGGGGCTTCTGCATCATTGGCAGTATGAACGCATTGAACGTTGCCCATTCTTCAATTTCATTTTCGGCAATTATGCCGACGGCGAATGCTGCGATCTTGACGCGGCGGTGCAATCTCTCAAGGACCTGCCGATGTCTTTCATTGAATATCCGATCCGAAATTCTCACCGCAAGGATCTTACATGGACGGATGCACCGATTGCATTCGGCGGTGACAGTCAGCTGACACAGCCGCTGCCTTATGATGAAAAGCTGCCCACTAATTTTGACGGCAACCCGTTTGAAGCTGACGGCCGACAGGGAATGGAAGCCAATCTGCCCACTATATTCCTCTTGCCTTACTGGTACGGCAGATGGTGCGGCCTGCTTGGTGAAAACGAATAAAAGAATACAAAAAGAAAGACACTGTAAACCGACGGTTTGCAGTGTCTTTTTGATTTGTGGTTATCTTTCCTCTCGGAAATACGAAACACCGAGGCTTGCAGGGGGTTGATTTTCGCGTTTTTTACGCACGCTGATGAGCACAAGAACAAGAATGGTTACAAGATAAGGAAGCATCTTGAAGATTTCCTGTGCGGCACGGGGCAGATTGTCGATGTACATATAAACAATATACAAGCCGCCGAACAGTACCGAGCCGAG
>JAZOWJ010000040.1:0-3522 GCA_045659125.1 Acutalibacteraceae bacterium | reverse complement strand
GTTACTGAGGATGAAATCGACGCACTTATGAAGGAGTACGAAGAAAATTATACTCTTTCTACCGATAATATTGATGCAGTGCGCTACCAGGCTAAGGAAGAAATTGCTATTAAGAAATTTATGGACGAAAGAGGCTTTACTGCCTTCCATACAAACTTTGAAGACCTTCAGGGGCTTCGCCAGCTTCCCGGTCTTGCTTCTCAGGACCTGATGAGCAAGGGCTACGGCTTCGGTGCAGAGGGTGACTGGAAGGTAGCCGCCATGACAAGAGTTCTCAAGGCTATGGCTGCCGACATGACAGGCGGCACTGCCTTCATGGAGGACTATACCTACCACTTTGAACCCGGCAACGAGATGATAATGGGTGCACATATGCTTGAGGTTTGTCCCACCATTGCACAGACCAAGCCTGAAATTCAGGTGCATCCGCTCGGCATCGGCGGCAGGGAAGACCCCGCAAGACTTGTTTTCAAGGCAAAGCCCGGTGCGGCAATTGTGGTTTCTCTTGTCGATATGGGAACTCATCTTCGTATGATCGTCAACGACATTGAATGCGTTGAACAGGTCAATGAAATGCCAAAACTGCCTGTTTCCGGTGTGCTGTGGAAGCCGATGCCGAATCTCAAAACATCCGCAGAAGCATGGATTTATGCAGGTGGTGCACATCATTCTGTATTGTCTTATGACATTACTGCCGAAATGATGCGTGACTTTGCGGAAATGGCAGGCATTGAGTTTGTTCACATCAATAAAGATACAAGGATTGCCGATTTCAGACGCGAGCTGCAGTACAATGCAGTCATCTTCAGCAGAGGTTAAAATATGTTTGAAAGCTTAAAAAAAAGAGTTTACGAAGCAAATATGCTTCTTCCCGAATACGGCATTGCTCCTTTTACATGGGGCAATGCTTCGGAAATTGACCGTGAAGCAGGTGTGTTTGCAATCAAGCCGTCGGGCGTTGCTTACTGCGACTTAAAGCCCGAAGACATTGTTGTGCTGAACATGGACGGCGATGTAGTGGACGGCAAGCTCAATCCGTCCTCTGATACCGCAACGCATCTTGAGCTTTACAAGGCTTTTCCTGCGCTTGGCGGTGTCGTGCACAGTCATTCCGAATTTGCTGTTGCATTTGCACAGGCCGGCAGGGATATTCCTGCTTACGGCACAACCCATGCTGATTTTGCCTACGGTGATATTCCGTGCTGCCGTGCTCTTACAAAAGAAGAAATCGAAGGCGAATATGAAAAAAATACAGGACTTGTGATTGCAGAGCATTTTGCAAAGAATAACCTTGACCCCAAAGCCATTGTTGCTGTCAATGTCAAGTCCCACGGTCCCTTTGCATGGGGCAAAAATGCAAAGGAAGCCGCCAAAAATGCCGCAACGCTTGAAATTGTTGCCCGTATGGCACTCAAAACGGAGCTGCTCGGCGGCAGAGAAAGAGTAGACAATAATCTTTTGGATAAGCATTATTTCCGCAAACACGGTGAAAATGCTTATTACGGTCAGAAATTAAACTAAGGAGCAATTATGACACCCTTTACCCATTTGCATTTGCATACCGAATACAGTCTTTTGGACGGTGCCTGCCGAATCAAGCCCTTGATGAAGCACATCAAGGAGCTTGGTCAAACGCATGTTGCCATGACAGACCACGGTGTTATGTACGGCACCATAGACTTTTATCTTGCTGCAAAAGCGGAAGGCTTGCATCCGATTGTCGGATGTGAGGTTTATGTTGCGCCCCGAAGCCGCCATGATAAGGTGCATGCATACGATTCTGACCGTTTTCACCTTGTTCTCCTTTGTGAAAATCAGACGGGATATCAGAATCTGATTAAAATGGTGTCTGCCGCATGGACAGAAGGGTTTTATACAAAGCCGCGAATCGACCGCGAATTGCTCGAAAAGTATCACGAAGGCTTAATCTGCCTTTCTGCCTGCCTTGGTGGTGAGGTGCTGCAGAATCTTTTACGTGATGACTACGAAAAGGCAAAGGAAACCTGCATTTGGTATAATAATCTGTTCGGGCAGGGTAATTATTATATTGAGCTGCAGGATCACGGTCTGGAAGAGCAAAAGCAGACCAACCCCTTGCTCATCCGGCTTTCGCGTGAAACGGGCATTCCGCTTGTTGTTACCAACGACTGCCATTACATCCGCAAGCAGGATGCTGAAATTCAAAAAATCCTTGTCTGTGTTTCAACAAAGCACACCATTGACGAGGATACAGGCATGGGATTTTCTACCGAAGAATTCTATGTCAAATCGGGCGATGAAATGGCCGCACTGTTTCCGGAGTTTCCGGAAGCTATTGAAAACACAAACAAAATTGCCGAACGCTGTCATGTTGACTTTAAGTTCGGTGATACGAAGCTTCCTATATTTAAAGTCCCCAACGATCAGGATCATTTTGAATATTTCAAGGGTCTTTGCTATGACGGAATGATCCGTTGCTACGGTGAAAATTATCCGCAGGAATACATGGACCGCCTGAATTATGAGCTCGGCATTATCAATCAGATGGGCTTTGTTGACTATTTCCTGATTGTCTGGGACTATATCAACTATGCTAAATCGGTCGGTATTCCTGTCGGCCCCGGGCGTGGCTCGGGTGCAGGCAGTATCGCTGCATTCACCTGCGGTATTACCGATATTGACCCCATGCGTTACAGCCTTCTGTTTGAACGTTTCCTGAATCCCGAACGTGTCAGCATGCCCGACTTTGATATTGACTTCTGTTATGAACGCAGACAGGAGGTTATTGACTACGTTGTCCGTCAGTACGGTGCTGACCATGTTGCGCAGATTGCAACATTCGGTACCATGGCAGCCAAGGGTGCCGTGCAGGACGTCGGACGCGTGCTCGGTATGTCCTTCGGCGATGTCAATGCTGTCAAAAAGGAAATTCCGGCAGAACTCGGTATGACCATTGAAAAGGCTCTGCAATCGTCGCAGGATCTTAAAAATATGTATGATACCAATTCCGAGGTCAAAAAGCTCATTGACGTATCCATTCAGGTTGAAGGCATGATCCGCAATACAGGCATGCATGCTGCAGGTGTTGTTATCTGCGACCGTCCTGTTGACGAGTATGTTCCGTTGTTCAAGTCCGGTGATTCCGTTGTTACGCAGTATTATAAAGGATGGGTTGAAAAGCTTGGCCTGTTGAAGATGGACTTCCTCGGGCTTCGTACCCTTACTGTTATTGCTGATGCCGAAAAGATGATTCACAAGCGTGAGCCCGATTTCGACATCCGTAAAATTGACATTGATGACCCTGCAACCTATAAAATGCTCGGCGAAGGCGGAACCTTTGCCGTATTCCAGTGCGAATCCGGCGGTATCCGATCACTGATGATCAATATGCAGCCACGAAATCTTGAAGATATCATTGCTGTTATTGCTCTGTACCGTCCCGGTCCCATGGACTTCATTCCCGCATATCTTGAAAACCGTGCACATCCCGATAAAATCACCTATCACTGTCCCGAGCTGCAGCCGATTCAAGTCGGAGGCCAA
>JAZOWJ010000039.1:0-18210 GCA_045659125.1 Acutalibacteraceae bacterium | reverse complement strand
GCAAAACCTGCTGATTGGTGGTCAGCGCAATGGCCATTTCGGCCTGGCGCTGCATACCCTTTGAAAACGAGGACACCTTTGCCTTGCGGTCAAGCCCCAAAAGGTCTGTAAGCTTCACAAAGGCTTCGTAATTGAAATCGGGATAATAGGATTGATAGAATTTTGCGGTTTTATCGAGGGTTGTGTAGGGTTCAAAGTGCAGCTCATCGGGCACAAAAAACAGATGCTGCTTCTGTTTTGCATTGTCGAAAATGTCTTCCCCGTTCATCAGCACCTTACCGCCGTCGGCACGGTAAATGCCTGCCACGGTTTTGAGAAGTGTAGTTTTACCTGCACCGTTGTAGCCGACAAGGCCATAGACCGAGCCGTTTTTTACAGTCAGCGACAAATCCTCTACAGCGGTGTAATTTCCGAATCGTTTGGTGACATTTTTAATTTCAAGCATTGCTTTTTACCTCCTCGGTATAGACTTTGCGAACCGTTGCATGCACTTCTTCAAGGCCGATTCCCTTGGCTTTTGCGGCCATGACTGCCGTTTCAATGTCCTGAAAGGCGGTTCGGCGTAAATTTTCGTCCGCAAGCGCATCGGCACTGACGAAGCTGCCTGTGCCGGGTACGGAATAGATGACACCGTGCGTTTCAAGCTCGGAAAAGGCCTTTTTGACGGTGTTGATGTTCACACCCGTTTCTGCCGCGACCTGACGAATCGAGGGCAGCTTGCCGTGGGGTCTGAGAACCCCTAAGGAAATCAGGGTCATAATTTCATTTTTGATCTGCTCAAAGACAGGCACACGGCTCTGTCGGTCAATGTGGAGCATTTTTCATCGCCTCCTGTAATTCAATTTGGGGGGATGCGGAGAGTTTTTTATTTTTGTGAGCAACCATTGCCCACACAATTGTGGATGCGGGAATGCTTGACAGCATGGCGGTGATCATATCGATCATGGTATCCATCACGGGAATCTGCTTCTCGTTTACAGGCTCACCGAACAAGCGGAAAATGATATAGTCGGCTTCGGGTGTAAACAGATAGTCCTGCAAATTGGCATTGACAAAATAGTCATAGGAAAATTCAAAAATTTCCCACACTATGATAACAAAGCAGCCCATGCCGAAGCCGATAACGGACGAAATGAAGCCTGATACGGGCTTTTTTTGCAGCTGCATACCGTTGATAACAACCTCGTAGCAGATGAACACACACAAAAAGCCGGACAGCACGTGCAGGAAGGTATCATAACCGTGTGTGCCGCAATAGCCGTAGTAGTGTCCCAGGAAGGAGCCGAAAAAGATGATGACCATGCCGTATTTCATTGCCGAATACGGCACACGGCCGAGAAAAATCTGTTTTGGGAAAATCACACGTAAAAGTGTTACGATGAAGGAGGCCACGGTGTTGGCAATGAGCTGAATGAGAATGTCAAACCGTTCCCCCGTTTCGAGGTATTCCTTATACACCATCAGGGTGGAAAAAATCATCATCACACGAACCTGCCACCATAAGATGTATTCTACGGTCGAAACGCTTTTGCGCATTTCCTTCCATTCGTTTTTGGGCAAATGATAATAGTAGCTTGCTATTTTTTTGAGTGTTGCTTTCATTTGAGTGCAGAGGGCATTTTGTCTGCGGGTACATAGACGAGTGTATCCGTGATCCTGCCGTCCGTGTCGCTGTAATGCAGCTGCACGAAATAGCCGGGTTCATTGACAAAATAAGAAAAATAAGTCTGTTCACAAATTTGCTTGAGCAGCTCGGGATCCTCCACGGTGACTGCATCATAGGGCACAAGCCGCACACTCTCACGGTCATATTGATCGTAATAATCGTAATACTCGGGATCCGAAACAAAGCCGTTGAACTGCAGGGTCTGGATTCGCTTGCGTGCAAACAGCTCCTCCTTGCTCTCGTTGTTCAGGGGATTTTCATATACATACGCACGAACAGGGATGCGGATGTCTTCAAAATACTGCAGCTTCTGCGATTGCTGCAAAACTGCAATGGTTTCGGTCATGGAAGAAAACACGGGCACAAACGGATAATCATAAGAATAAGTGATGTGATAAACAGGGTCTTTGATGCGTTTGTAACCGACCTCATCAAAATGATTCAGGGTGATATAACCCAAGGGTGACGTGTCGCTCTCAAAATCCAACGGAAGATTGCCGTTGCGGATATCCGCTATAACGGCATTGAACAGCTTTTTCTGCACCTCACGGTCCTTTTCCTCCAGCACCACATCCGTCATGGCTGTGCAGTTTTTGGAAAACAGCATCAGGTTGTTATGTTCATAGCCGTCAAAATAGGACATCAACTCTGCAACAACAGCTTCACGGTAGCTTTGCGTATCGAGCAAGCCCTGCAATTGCACCATGGCTTCAATGGGGGTATGGTTATAAATGCGGGTCAGCTCTCTGCCGTTACCGAGCTTGTAAGACACCATCACCGAGCCGTAATAGCTGCTGTTGTAGGTATTCTGACGGTCGTTGATGAGCAGCTCGTGAATCTGGCGGACAGCTTCAATGCTCTGTTCGTCTTCAAAATACACAAACGAGCCTTCACCCCAGATGCCCTCGGTCTGCAGATAGGCTTCGAGGAAGCGTTCTGCCTGAATTTCAGGATCATGCCCTTCATACAGGTCGGAGTTGTCGCCCATGTATGTGTAATATCCGCTGTGGCTGGCAACACCGGGGGCTGCGTTGAAGGTGATGCCTGCGGCAACGACCTTGTCGGCTTCGGGAATGCGTTTTTCAAAGCCGAAGCCACCCGTGAAGAAAATGAACATAAACACAAGCAGTGCCCCTGCCATAACAGCACCCGTGGGCAGCTGTGTTTTGATTTTCTCCTTGGAACGAAGCAAAATTGCAACAATACCGATAAACAAGCCGAATGCAACACCGATGAGAAGAACACTGCAGAAGCCGGTTGCTGCCACAGAGAGACCGTATTCCCTGATAATAAAAGCAGCCGCAGGAATCAGAATCGAGCCGAGGCCGAACACGGTGACGGCTATCATGCGCGGACACGAGCCGAGGAAGCTTGCCCGTTCGGTTTTTGCATGCACAAACGAGAAGCGAGCCGCAATACCGAGAAGCACAAACAAGCCGAGATACAAAACGGGATATCCGACTGACGGAAAATGGGGGGCCGCTTTGTCATAGGTCTGTGCGAGCGCATCGCCGAAGTCATAGTTGGTAACGGGGTACAAGAAATCCGCAAAGACGAATCTGCCGCCGAATGCGCTTTCGACGCGTATATCGTCAAATCCTTTCAATCGTACGGATGTAAAAAACTTTGCGCCCGACAAAAACAATTCGCTGAACAGACAGGTGCCGTAATACAGGGCACTCGGCAGGAAGGTCAGCAAGCTGCCGCACACAAGGCTTTCCACGGTGGAGCCGCTGCGGGTCATGCAAAGCACGCACACCGCAAAGGGATAAAGCGAAATGGCAAGCATGCTGCCGCCGTAATACAGAATCGCCTTCCACAGCTCGGGACTTGCGCCGTACAGGTATACATTGTAAAATCCGCAGATAAGAAACGGCAGTGCAACGGCAATCAACTGCGAAGTCACACAGCCAGCGAACTTACCTGCAAACAGGGTTGAACGGCGGACACCTAAGCTGTAATAAACATTGACACTCTTTTTGGTGTGCATGAAGCGGAAATTATAAACCGACAAAAGAATTGCCGAAACGCCGAGCACAAGGCAGTTGAGCGCAATCAGGAATGAGTCGATATACATTCCGCCGACAATATAGCGGATGCCGCCGAAGGTATCAAACACAGAATACGACTTTTCAAGCTGAACCGATACATTGTAGGCATTGAGCGAAACGAGCATGAACAAAAACAGAAAAACCGTGTGAAACGCATTCTTTTTGAGCGTTTTTGCAAGGGTGACAAAAAACTGTTTTTGTTCGGAATGAGCAGAATGAGTCATTCAGTTCCCTCCTTTTGAAAAAATTAACTGTGCTATCTGTGGTAGCACACCTATACAATACCACACATTTCTACCCCTGTCAAGAAGGTTACAGAAATATTTATATTCCAAAAACTGCTCCGCTTTGCGAAGTTTTTGGATTTGAATCCAAAAAGTGTTGACTTTTTTAAAGTTTTTGGATAAAATAAATCCAAACAGCAATAAACTAGGTGATGATTATGCAAAAAATAGACCGCAAAGAATATATGGATCGGTTGTGTACATTTCGCGACAAACAGATTATCAAAGTTGTAACAGGGGTTCGCCGTTGCGGAAAATCGACCTTGCTCGAAATATACCGCGATCATCTGTTGCAATCGGGAGTTGAAGAACGGCAGATTCTGTCCGTCAATCTGGAAGATTATGACTTTTACGATTTAAGAGAACCCAAAAACTTACACGCATATATTAAAGACCGCCTGTGTCCCGATTGCATGAACTATGTGTTTATTGATGAGGTGCAGCATTGCAAAGACTTTGCACGTGTGGCAGACAGCCTTTATATAAAAAGCAATGTCGATCTTTATCTGACGGGGTCAAATGCAAATATGCTGTCAAGCGAAATTGCAACGGTTCTGTCGGGTCGGTATGTTGAAATTTCCATGCTGCCGCTCTCGTTCAAAGAATATGTGGAAGGACTGGGTGATAAAACGGAAATTTCAAAAAAATTCACTACGTATCTGCAAAACGGTTCTTTTCCCTATGCACTTGCCCTGCATGAACAAAAGAATGCCTTGCGTGATTATATGGACGGCATTTACAACAGTATCGTCATCAAAGATGTTTCCGCACGGCATAAAATCACCGACACGCTGATGCTTGAAAGCATTGTCCGTTTTCTGTTCGACAATATCGGCAACCCCCTTTCCACTAAAAAAATTGCCGACACCATGACATCAAACGGCAGAAAAATAGATGTCAGGACCGTTGAAAAATATATTTCGGCACTCACGCAGAGTTTTATTCTGTACAGAGCGCAACGTTACAACATCAAAGGCAAGCAATATCTGAAGACGCAAGAAAAATATTATGCTGTCGATATAGGGCTTCGCTATTACCTGCTCGGCTACAGTGATGCTGACATCGGTCATATTCTTGAAAATGTCATTTATCTTGAATTGTTGCGCAGAGGCTTCGATGTGTATGTCGGTAAAGTAGATGCTCTTGAAGTGGACTTTGTTGCAATGCAGGGCAGCCGAAAAATTTATTTTCAGGTTGCCGCAACCGTGCGCAGTGCAGACACGCTGCAACGTGAACTTTCTCCCTTGCAGAAAATCAGCGACCACTATCCGAAATTCATTCTGACACTTGACGATGACCCGGAAGCAGATTACGACGGCATCCGCCGTGTAAACGCATTGGATTGGCTGCTTGGCAATATTGAATAAACCAAAAAATCGGACTGACTCTGTAAAAAGTCAATCCGATTTTTTATGTACATTTTAATACCCGAGTGTTCCGTCGAGGGATTCGTCGTTTTCGATCCAATCCGCAACGGGAATCACACGGAAATTTTCGCTGTCGTCACGGATAATAACCGTTTCGATGCCTGCATTGATGACCATGCGCTTGCACATTGAGCAGCAGCAGGAATTGGAAACATATTCGCCTGTGGAAACCTCCTGCCCTGTCAGATACAATGTAGCACCGATCATCTTGTCACGCGGGGCACTGATGATGGCATTGGCTTCTGCATGCACACTGCGGCACAGCTCATAGCGTTCACCGCGCGGAATCTGCAGCTTCTGACGGATGCAGACCCCTAAATCCGTGCAGTTTTTGCGGCCTCTGGGCGCACCGACATAGCCCGTGGAAACAACCTCGTCGTTGTTGACGATGACCGCACCGTAGCGACGGCGCAGGCAGGTGGTACGCTTGGAAACAACCTCTGCAAGGTCAAGATAATAATTCACTTTGTCACGGCGAAGCATAAGAATTCTCCTTTATTTTGCATTGATGTCGATAACCTTGGCGGCATCCTTGATATAAATAACACCCGAAAGGACTGCCATAACTGCGGTGAAGCCAAGTGCAATATTGGAAACAAGCGAAATGTTGAAGTCGGCAGGAATAATACCGCAATCCAGCAGATGTGCACACAACAGGAAAATGATGGTGAAAACCATCTGGCTGATGGTTTTGAGCTTGCCCCAGATGTTGGCAGGAATCACAATGCCCTGTGCAGATGCAATCAGACGCATGGATGTAACTGCAAATTCACGAACAAGCACAACAAGAATGATCCAGATGCTGCAAAGATCAAGCTGCATGAGTGCAAGCAGGGCTGCGGTGGTGAGCATTTTGTCTGCAACAGGGTCAGCAAACTGACCGAACACGGTGACAATGTTCTGCTTACGGGCAATTTTGCCGTCCAAAAAGTCGGTAATGCAGCCGACAGCATAAATCAGCAGTCCCCAGAAATAGTGATTCGGAATAGCCTCGGCAAGAAAAACTGCCAGAAAAATGGGTGTGATAACCATGCGAAGCACGGTCAGACGATTGGGTATGTTCATTTTGTAACCTCAAATCCTTTTTTATTCAATAACTCTGCCTATGAGATCGACATCCTCTGTTTTCTGAATTTCAACCTGCACAAGGGTGCCGTCTGTCAGACTGCTGTCACAGGTGAAATACACAGTGGAGTCAATTTCGGGAGCATCGCGCCAGGTTCTGCCGATGTATACATCATCGTATGCATTATAAGCATCCACAATGCAGGTCTGCTCGGTTCCCACAAGGCTTTCCTGCTTCTCGGTGAAAATGCGGTACTGCAGATCCATGATGCTCTCACCGCGCTTTTGCGCAATTTCGCGGTCGATCTGATTTTCCATTTCGGCGGCAGGTGTGCCCTCTTCTGCGGAATAGGCGAAGCAGCCAAGGCGGTCAAAACGGGCTTTCTGCACAAATTCGGCAAGATTTTCAAAGGCCTGCTCGTCCTCACCGGGGAAGCCCGTGATGAGTGTTGTGCGCAGCACGCAATCGGGCAGGTAGGAACGGATTTTTTCCACGAGTGCAAGCAGACTTTCCACATCGCCCGAACGGTTCATCGCCTTCAGGATTTTTCCGTCGGCATGCTGAATGGGAAGATCGATATAAGGCAAAACCTTGTCACAATCACGCATGACAGTGAGCAGCTCGTCGGTAATGCGGTCGGGATAGCAATACAAAAGACGGATCCAACGGATGCCGTCGAGCTTGTTGAGCTCTGTCAAAAGTTCGGGGAGCTTCTTTTCGTTGTACAGATCCTCACCGTAACGGGTGGTGTCCTGCGCAATGAGAATGAGCTCCTTGATGCCGTTCATGGCAAGGGATGCGGCTTCTTTTATAATATCCTCCATCGGACGCGAACGGAAGGGTCCGCGGATATCGGGAATGGCACAATACGAGCAACGGTTGGAGCAGCCGTCTGCCACCTTGAGATAGGCCCAGTGCGGCGGAGTGGACAAAATGCGCGGATCGCCCAGCGGCATTTCCTCCTTGGCAGGATAACGCGATTCCTCCGTGCCGTTGAAAACATTGTTCACAAAATCAACAATCTGTCCGTTTGCACCAAGACCTGCAACGGCATCCACCTCAGGAATTTCCTTGAGAATTTCATCGCGGTAGCGCTCTGCCATGCAGCCGAGCACAATGATTTTGCCGAGGTCTCCGTCCTCCTTGAGCTGTGCCATTTCGAGAATGTTGTCAATGGCCTCCTGCTTTGCTTCCTCAATGAAGCCGCAGGTGTTGATGATGACCGCATCCGCACCGATGGGCGTGTCAGTCAGGATATAGCCTGCATCGGCAAGCTTTGCAAGCATCATTTCGCTGTCCACCTGATTTTTCGGACAGCCGAGGGAAATAAAACCGATTTTTTTCTGCATATTCAAAATCCTTAAACTCAAAAATCTTCATCGTTCCAGCCCAATGCATCCACCGCATCAAATACCTCATGCGGTGCCCAGCCCAGACGCAAAAGGCGGTTGATGATGCGCTTTTTGTTCTTTTCATCGGGCTTTACATCAGCAGGACATAATTTTTCTATTATATCCATGATACTCAATTTTTCGTCAATGTCAAGACTTCCTGCTGCAGTTTGGGCAATATGACGGTCAATTCCCCTTGCCTTGAGCTCATTTTCGACCCTTTTCGGGGCATAATGCTTTCTTCTGACAAGCTCATCCGCCAACAGCTCTGCAAATTTTTCGTCATTGAGAAGCCCGAGCGAACGGCATTTTTCAACAGCATGCCTTGCAGGTGCAGTCTTGTATTTTCGTTTTAATTTGTCGAACAATTCCTTTTCGGAATGTGCTCTCTGCGACAAAAGCCGCAAAGCCGTGTCGCAGGCAAAAACAAAGTCAGCCGCCTCTTGCAAGGCAGCTAACTGTTCTTCGTCTATGTCGTCACCGTCACGCACCGTGCTTTCAAACCAGAACGATGCAGGCACGGAAAAACGGAATTCTCCGTCGGTGAAAATGTTGATTTTTCCGCTTTTTGCGGTAGTGGAGGAAAGAATCATCAGTCGGCAGTGATATCAATCTTGATTTTGGGCACTCTGCCGTTGTTGGGTGCAATGGGAGCAATGGGCTCAATGACCTCGCCGTCCTCATCGGTTTCGGGAATTTCTGCGTTGGCAGGTCCTGTTGCGGCACGCATGCTGCTGATAAATTCGGGATGATTGCGGATTTTTGCTTCGATTTCATCACGAAGGGCGGTGTTCTTGTCGAGCATCATGCGCACATTGTCGCGACCCTGTCCGAGTCTTTCTTCACCGTAGGACAGCCACGAGCCGCTTTTCTGCACGATATCGAACTTGATGCCGAGCTCAAGAATTTCGCTGGTTTTGGAGATACCTGTACCGAACATGATATCGAATTCAGCCTGCTTGAAGGGAGGAGCCACCTTGTTTTTAACAATTTTGCAACGGGTGCGCGAGCCGACAAAATCATTGCCGGGAGCCTTGATCTGCTCGGTTTTACGCACATCGATACGCATGGAAGCATAGAACTTCAGCGCACGGCCGCCGGTGGTAACCTCGGGGTTACCGTACATGACACCGACCTTTTCACGCAGCTGGTTGATGAAAATAACAATACAATTGGAACGGGAAATTGCACCTGCAAGCTTACGCAGAGCCTGCGACATGAGTCTTGCATGCAGACCGACATGACTGTCACCCATTTCGCCTTCGATTTCGGCACGGGGAACAAGCGCAGCAACGGAGTCCACAACAATAACATCAAGCGCACCCGAGCGGGTCAGCGCTTCGGCAATTTCAAGTGCCTGCTCACCGTTGTCGGGCTGCGCCACAAGCAGAGAATCCACATCAACACCTAAATTTGCGGCATAAACGGGGTCAAGTGCGTGCTCGGCATCGATGAAGGCGGCTTCACCGCCTGCCTTCTGTGCTTCGGCAACAACGTGCAGGGCAAGGGTTGTTTTACCGGAGGATTCAGGCCCGAAGATTTCAATAATACGGCCCTTGGGAAGTCCGCCGATGCCCGTTGCAGCATCGAGTGTGATGGAGCCTGTGGAAATGGCTTCAATCTGCAGTGCGTTGGTCTGACCAAGACGCATGACGGCACCCTTACCGTACTGTTTTTCAATTTGCGCAATCGCGGTTTCAAGAGCTTTTTTCTTATCAGACATCGGAAATCTTCCTTTCAGTAAAACAAATGTTCGGTTGATGTTCATATTCTACATTATTTTTTTGAAAATTGCAAGAGGTAAAAATAAAAATCTTGCAAAAAGCACTGCAAAAAGGTACAATAGTGTCATCAATGGGACGGAGGACTTGAAAATGCCCGAAATTCTTGCCCCTGCAGGGGGACCCGAGCAATTGCAGGCGGCTGTTCGCAGCGGTGCGGATGCGGTTTATCTCGGCACATCCACACTCAATGCACGCAGAAATGCCAAAAATTTTAATGATGAAGAATTGCTTGAAGCTGTGCGCTATTGCCATGCGTACGGTGTAAAAGTATATGTAACACTCAACACACTTGTTGCAGACACCGAGCTGCACGAAGTGCAGAAGGGTCTGAAAACCATTGCCGAAAGCGGTGCAGATGCCGTGATTGTGCAGGATTTGGCGGTGGCAGAGCTTGTAAAAAAATGCTGCCCGACCCTTGCCTTGCATGCATCCACGCAGATGAGCATACACAATGTGTCGGGTGCAAAGCAGCTCGAGGAAATGGGCTTTGACCGCATTGTGACGGCACGCGAGCTGACTTTAAAAGAAATTGAAGAAATTGCAGGCAGTGTCAATTGCGAAATCGAGGCCTTTGTGCACGGAGCACACTGCATGAGCGTGTCGGGGCAGTGCTATTATTCGGCTATGCTCGGCAGCCGCAGCGGAAACCGCGGCCTTTGCGCACAGCCCTGCCGACTGGATTTCGTCAATCCCCACGGCAGACACTATGCCCTGTCGCTCAAGGACATGAGCCTGCTGCCCTATTTGCAGGACATGGCAAAGGCAGGTGTTGCCTCCTTTAAAATTGAAGGCAGAATGAAGCGGCCTGAATATGTTGCAGCAGCCGTAACAGCCTGCAAGGCAGCAGCCAACGGCGAAAAATATGACCTTGAAACACTCAAAAATGTTTTTTCCCGTTCGGGCTTCACGGACGGCTACCTGACCGGCAAGCGCGATGTTTCCATGTTCGGCTACCGCACCAAGGATGATGTGACCGCAATGCCGACGGTGTTCGGCCAGCTTGCAAACCTATATCGTGCGGAACGGCAGAACATTGCTGTGACGGGGCACTTCACCATGCAGGAAGGTCTTCCCTGTCAGCTGACCCTGTCTGACGGCACGCACACGGTAACAGCAACAGGAGATATTCCGCAGACGGCCATGAACCGTCCGCTTGATAAAGAAAATGCATACCGTTCGCTTTCCAAGCTCGGCGGCACACCGTTTTATATGACCGATTTTGCATGCACACTTGATGACGGACTGATGCTGCCTGCATCCGCACTCAATGCAGTACGCAGAGATGCCGCACAGCAGCTTTATGACAAGCGAGCCGAAATCATTCCCCATGCATTCACACCCTTTCAAAAGCAAGAAAAAGACATCCTGCCCAAGCCGCAAAAGGCAAGATTGCGCATTCATTTTGCAAACGAGGAGCAGATTTTCCATGTTCCCGACGAAGCAGATATTGTGCTGCCGCCGGATGTGATTGACCGCAATCCCGGGCTTATCGACCGCTTCGGTGAAAAGCTGTTTGTGCAGATTCCTTCGCTTGTGTGGCCCGAGGATGAGGAAAAGACCCTTGCAACACTTTCACGGCTTGCACAGAACGGCATTGCGGATGCGGTTTGCGACAACATCGGTGCTGTGCGTATGTGCGATGAATTGGGTCTGACCGCACACGGCGGCACGGGCTTGAATATTTTTAATTCCGAAAGCCTTTCGCAGTATGCAGCAATCGGACTTGCAAGCGCCTGCATTTCCTTTGAATGTCACGACAATCAGATGTATGACATGGAAAATGAAATTCCCGTGGGGCTGCTTGTTTACGGCAGACTGCCGCTGATGCGGCTTCGTGCCTGCCCGATGAAGGGTGAAAACGGCTGTGCAGGCTGTGACGGACGGCAGGTGCTGACCGACCGCAAGGGCATTGAATTCCCCGTGCTGTGCGAACAGAAAAAATGGGCAACCCTTTACAACAGTGTTCCGCAGTATTTAGGCGACCAGATGCTGCCGCAGACGGATTTTGTGAGCCTTGTGTTCACCACCGAAACCAAGGAAGAATGCAAAACCGCTGTCAAATCCTTTATGAATGAAGAATATCCGCCGTTCAAACGGACAACAGGCCTTTACAAACGCGGGGTGCTTTAAAAAACAGAAAGCAGGGATTGTTCTTACACAGTCCCTGCTTATTTTTTATTTCTTACTCTCCTTCACAAGCCTGCGGATGTGGGAAAATGTTTTTTCCTCGCCCTCTTCTGCGAGCATCACAAGCCAGTCCTCGAGCAGTCTTGCGGTTTCGGGGTGAATGGAGCGATAGTCCTTGCCGTTGTTGTAATAATCCAGTGCGGCAGAATCCGTGTACTTATCACCCTTGTAGATTTTGCAGGCTGCAACACGGTCGCAGAACATTTCAACGGTGTATTTTAAGGGCATTTCCACGGGCACAATACGCTGCTCGGCAATACTGAAATCCGTCCAGTATTCAAAATGGTGGCGGTTTCTCCCCTTGTGGTGCATCCATGCTGCGGAATAGCCCTTCTGCAGGCGCTCATTGACATTGGGACTTTTATCCCCTGCATAATATTTTGCTCCCGTCAGAAATTCGGCAGGGCTGTATTTGGACAGATCATGCCGCAGCCCTTGCCAAAAAATTCCGACCTTTGCACAATGACGGATCACGGCATGGCGGTGGGATGTTATGGTTTTGAAGTGCTTAAAAATATTTTTTATCATCTTAATAAAGTGTTTTGGAAAGAATGAAGCAAACCCACAGCGCAACCACAAAAGCAGATTCGGCAGGGATTGCAAGCTTGGTGTAGGGGCATTTCCAGCCCTTGTCCACACACAGGAAGACGGTTCTTGTGACAAGCACGGTGGTTGCAAAAATCAGACCGCCGACCAGCGAATAGGTCGGGGTTTTGAGTGCAATGGTCAGATACAGCAAAAACGCACCCAAAGCAAAGGAAATGCCGCCGTAATAAACACGGATTTCGGTTTTACCTGCATTATCAACGGGCTTGACGGCAAAGGCCTCGGCATTCTTGATGGGGTTGGTGATGAACACGATTGCCATACCGAAAAAGTAAGCAATCAGACCGATAACAGCAATGCCTGCAGGCAAATTGGAAAAGAAAATCTCTTTCATAACACACCTCTGATTTTCATTATTTTGTAATATTGTATTACATTCAGAAAATACTGTCAACAAAAAAGTGAAAAGCCTGTCTTCTCCAATCAGCAAGCCATTGACCTCAATCACAAAAATTAAGTGAAATTCTCATTAAAGTATTGAAACATTGCAACCGATTGTGTTATACTGATAGTGCCAAACAAACTGAATAAACAGAAAGTACGGGGATATTTTATCTTTTTATAGGGATAAGTATACCTTTATTTCGTCATAATAACTATTGGTGATTTGTTAAAAATGCAAATTCCACAAATGGTTATTATGGCTTGGATTGTTATCCCCATTTCTGTTTGAGTTTGTTTGGCGACAATCGGAGTTTGCGTATTTGGTGCGCTGACTTTGGTTGGCGCACTTTTTTATTTTTCACCAAAATAAATTATCAGGAGGTGAAAAACATGGCAAGATGTCCGTATCTTGATTATGAATCAACAGGTTGGGCTGCATCACAGGGATACTATATCTGCAAACTTTGCCGCAGAAACATTCCCGAAAATGAAGTAAAAAACAAGTGTAAGGTTGATTACGGCGAATATTACAAGGATTGTCCGACTTACAAAAACAGATAAGGGGTGATTATGGTTGGGATTATTTGATTTCCTTTCAAAAAAATCCGGTGAAGAATATTACCAAGAGGGCGAGGCCTTTTGGGATAAAGAGGACTATTTTGAAGCCTATATGTGCTATTGTGAAGCCGCAAAACAAAGACATGCCGGTGCACAATACAGTCTTGGTTATTGCATGAGAAGGGGCATTGCCTGCCAAAAGGATATTCCGCAGGCCATTATGTGGCTTGAAAAAGCTATAAAACAGGGAAATGTTTCTGCAATGCTTGAAATGGCTTACCTGTACGATGATAAAGAAGATGGTTTTTACAACAAGCAAAAGGCTATCGAATGGTATACAAGGGCTGCCAATTTAGGAAATGCAAGTGCAGAGTTCAATCTGGCTTTCTTTTATCACAGCGGTGACGGTGTTGCACAGGATATAGAAAAAGCATGTGCATTATGGAAATCTGCAGCCGATAAAGGACACGAAAGTGCAAAACATAATTATGAAGTGGTTACATATTCTGAAAATGATATGCAGTCTGTTGCTTTGGATTATATCTACGGTAGAGGTAACCACGAAAAAGATATTCCCAAAGGTCTTGCATTGCTTCAGAAAGGTATAGATCTCAATAATGAAGATGCGTATTTATGTTATGGTCTTGCAAAAATGGCAGGTGCGGAACCATATATAAAAAAAGACTTTGAAGAAGGCTTATCTATTCTTTTAAAATCTGCAAAAATGGGCTGTACGGAAGCATTTTTGGATATAATGCTTATGTATCAAAATGGTCACATGGATTTAGATGGAATATTGATTGGACCTGGAGTTGCAAATGAAGATATTGCCGGAAAATATGCTGTTGAAATAGCAGATTCTTTTGTTGAAGGATCCAATGGAATTCTCGATGTGGGAGAATATTTGGTTTTTGGTCAGGCTGCACAATCTTTGATATTTGGCAGAGGTGTTGAAGTGAATATTCCCAAAGCGATTGATTTTATAATGAGAATTGAACCCTGGCAAAGAAATAGCGGGCCGGCAGCAGGTGCTATCGAAGAGTTGCAAAACAGAGGCTATAAAATCTAATATATGATAAAAGCACATCGCAATCAAGCGGTGTGCTTTTGTTCATATATTCCTGTTATGCTTTTTTGATGGTGAGGTTATCAACCAGTACAATCAGCGAACACACACGGTTTGTCGGGGAGCAGTCAATCTTGGGGACGGTTAGTGTGAAGCATTAATCCTACCCATGATTGACTTCCAAAATCTCCGATAACCCGCAACTTGTTTTATCATGCGTTTTCACTTCCGGCAGAAAGAATAGTTTTGATCTGTTGCGTTTGATCAATCAATTCACCGTAGCCGTAAATAAAAAATCCGCTGATCCAAAAGATAATCGGGCCGCCAACCGCAATGATAAGACCTACAAAAGCATAGTCTACGGTGTAATAACTGGCATAGAGATTACCCCACAAAACAATGCCCCCGATAAAAGTTAAAAGAGCTCCACAGCCGACAATAAATTTTGTCAGATTTTTGATTTTCTTTCCGATATTATTGTACATTTCAATACCTCCACTGTTTTATTTACCGATATTGTAGCACAATCCTTATTGTTTGTCAACGATGATAGACAATTTTCTTCATAAAAAGGATTATTTTTATACATAAAGGAGTGTGTCTACGATGATAGAACTCAAAACTGAAAACATTGGTATTGTCATTAAATGTCTGCGAAAAGAAAAAGGCTTATCTCAAGAAGTTTGCAGTGGACTGGCCGGTATCGCAAGAAGCCATCTTGCAATGATCGAAAATGCGAGCAAAATCCCTAATTTTGAAACTTTGTGGAAACTTGCATTTGCGTTTGGTTTGCAACCGCATGAACTTGTCAGTCGCATTGAAGAACAGCATCATTAAAATAATCAATGGGTATGTAACAAATAACCGAGTCCCTTATGGAACTCGGTTATCTCTTTATGCTTTTTTGATGGTGAGATTATCAATCAATCCAACAAGTGAGCAAGCCAGAAGAATCACAAACATGATAACAAACGAGCCGGTTGCATCCACGATTTTGCCTGCGATGGTGGCATAAAATGCAGCAGGAATGAGAATCAGATTCATCAGCGCATAGTTGAGCGGGAAGTTTTTTGCCCCGTAGAAGGCATTGGAAAAGGCTGCCGAAACGGTCGGGGAAAAGCCGTAAGAAAATGCACACATGGCAACACCAAGCAGAACAAGAGCACTCAACTTGGTTGCAACACCTGCAAGGGCAATACCCGAAGCGGCAATCACAACAGCAGAAGTAATGTACTGTGTTTTGCGGATGCCGAGTGCATCAAAAACCGCACCCGATGTGAGTCTGCCGAAGCCGTTGAAGATGGCAAGCAGGCTTGCAAACGTAACAGCCGTGCTCTCTGCGATACCGACAGAAAGCAGAATATCCTTGCCGAATGCGATTGCAACACAGCCGACAGCCGAAAGCAGAATGAAGAAAAATGCAAGCTTCCAGAAGGAGGCTCTTTTGAGCATCTGCACAGCGGTGTAATCCTGCACCTCGGTGTTTGCCTTTTTGGTCGCGGCAGGCAGCTCTTCGGGCTTGGGCGCACGGATAAACAATCCGCAGGCAAGAAGCACCGCACCGATGAGAATACCGTAAATGATATACGTTTTGCTCCAGCCGACATTGGCATTCGCAAACAGCTTTGCGGCCACATTGCCCAGAACAAAGGAGCTGAAGCCGAATGCCATCATCAAAACACCCGAGCAGATGCCCTTTTTGTCGGGAAACCATGCGCTTGTAAGAGAAATGACAACATTATAAACGATGCCGATGCCAAGTCCTGCCAATATGCCGTAGCCGAGATACAGCAAAAACACGGGGGAAGCTGCGGTCAGGGTTGAGGTCAGTGCAAAGCCGCCTGCAACCAACAAGCCGCTTGCAGCCATACGGATTTTTGCACTGATTTTTTTATTGAGCAGACCCGAGAATAAACCGCCAAGACAGAACATACTCATAGTTATTGTATAGTTGAGTCCGAGCTGTGAGCTTGTCCAACCGAAAGCCGCAAAGGGTGCCTTGATGACAGACCATGCATAAATGATGCCTGCAAAAAAGAGAGCAAAAGCACCAAGCGCAAGACGAAGCCAACGGTTGTTTTTCATTTTATATCATCCTTTCGTTACGCTTTCAACCAATCTCGTAGCGCCGAACATTTCACGAAGCTTCGGTTTTTCAATCTTACCTGTGGCGTTACGGGGAACCTTTGTGAATATAATTTTTCGGGGACGCTTGTAACGAGGAAGCTCTGCACAGAAATCGTTGATTTCGTCTTCTGTCAAAGTCATATCCTCTTTTGCTTCAATGATAGCAGCAGCAATTTCACCAAGACGCGCATCGGGCAGACCGATAACAGCAACGTCCTTGACCTTTTCGTGTGCACGCAGGAAATCCTCAATCTGCACGGGATACAGGTTTTCACCGCCTGTGATGATAACATCCTTTTTGCGGTCAACAAGATAGACAAAGCCGTCGCTATCGACCTTTGCCATATCGCCTGTATACAGCCAGCCGTTTTTCAGGCTTTCGTTGGTGGCTTCTTCATTTTTATAGTAGCACTTCATAACACCGGGACCGTAGAGAATCAGCTCACCGACCCCTTCCCTTTCGCATTCCGTGCCGTCGGGATGCACGACCTTTGCCTGCCAGCCGTAGCCGGGAATGCCGATGGCACCGACCTTGTGCAGGTTTTCGCAGCCGAGATGCAATGCACCCGGGCCGATGGATTCACTCAGGCCATAGTTGGTGTCGTAGCTGTGGTTGGGGAAAATTTCCATCCAGCGCTTGATAAGCGAAGGCGGAACAGGCTGTGCACCGATGTGCATCAATCTCCATTGGTCAAGCTTATAATCGGCAAGATTCAGGTCGCCTCTTTCAATGGCATCGAGGATATCCTGTGCCCACGGCACAAGCAGCCACACGATGGTGCACTGCTCGTCGGAAGCGGTACGCAGAATCCATTCAGGTCTGACACCGCGCAGAAGCACAGCCTTGCCACCGACAAGGAACGAGCCGAACCAATGCATTTTTGCACCTGTGTGATACAGAGGGGGGATGCAAAGGAACACATCCTCATGGGTCTGGCCATGGTGCGCCTGCTCTACAAGGCAGGCATGATACAGAGCCTTGTGCGCATGCAGAATGGCCTTGGGGAAGCCTGTTGTGCCCGAGGAGAAATAGATGGCAGCATCGTCCTCTTCCGTCAATGCCACGGCAGGTGCGGTGGTGGAGCAGTAGGTCATATACTTGAGCATATCCTCTGCAAATGCAGGCACATCACTGCCTACATAGAAAAGATTTTTAACAGTGGGCATATTGCCAAGCCCTGCCTGCACACGCTCGGTGAATTCAGGTCCGAAAATGAGCATGCAAACATCGGCAAGGTCGAGGCAGTAGGTGATTTCATCGGCAGCATAGCGGTAATTCATCGGCACTGCAAGCGCACCTGTTTTGAGAATACCGAAATAAACCGGCAGCCATTCCAGCGAGTTCATCAGAAGCAAGGCAACCTTGTCGCCCTTTTTGATGCCTCTCGTGAGCAGGAGATTGGCAATGCGGTTGGCTTTCACATCAAACTCACGCCATGTCATCTCACGGCGGTAGCGGTCGGAGGATCCCGTTTCAATCAGATTGAATTCACGCCAGTTCATATTGCGGTCAGAAATTCTGTCCGGATTGATTTCTACCAACGCAGCCTCATCGGGATAAAGCTTTGCGTTGCGTTCGAGTATTTCGGGAATGGTCATGTATGTATCATCCT
>JAZOWJ010000038.1:0-3434 GCA_045659125.1 Acutalibacteraceae bacterium | reverse complement strand
AGTGGTTCATCAGGTCATAAGCACTTGCGAATGCGGTGGAGTCATCGCAACGCGGTGCAAACCATGTGCAGGGCCATGTGTAGTCGGTGCGCTTCCAGATGGTGTCGGAAACCTCGTCGGGAAGGTTGACAGTCCAGCCTTCGCAGATCTGGATGCAGGGACCGATGCCCTTGACAAGGTTCAGACGGATCATGGTTGCAGGCATTTCAGCCTTGGTCAGGAAACGGGAGGAATATCCGCCGCCTCTGAAGTAACCGTTGTCAGCTGCGTTCCAGGTGGTAGCCTTGAGGATTTTTTCCATATCCTCTTCGGTCACATTGTACCATTCCTTGATTTCGCCCTTGCCTTCAGCGTTGAGAGCTTCACCGCAGGCATCAAGGCAGCAAGCACCGGAGTTGATGAGGTGAATCAGGCCGTATGCATCCTTGGCATGGCCTTCGCTATCATAACCGGTGACACGCTTGATGGATTCGCCGTTCCAGCAGGTACGAACGTCTGCAAACATCTGCGGACGGTTGGTAAGCAGCTTCATGAACAGCATGGAGATGCCGTTGAGAAGGTCGTTTTCGGTAGCAAGAATGTAGGGCTCACGGATGCCGTTCCAGTCAAAGGAGGTGTTGAGCAGTGCTTCTGCAAAGTCTGCGTTGGGATAGAAGTCTGTCCACTGACGCTGACCCTGGAAGCCGGCTGCGATGGCATTGTGACCGACCATTTCTTCTTCTCTGCCTTCGGGCAGATTCTTGTTGCCGTTCATGAGGTCCTTGATGATGCACATCATCTTGACAACGAATTCCCAATCCTGTTCCTTCTGATCGTCGGTCTTGCGGACGAATTCGGGGTTCTTGTCGAAGCCTTCGGGACATTTTTCCTTTGTCCACTTGAGAGCTCTCTGGAATTCTTCTTCGTCATAGATGCCTTCGGTCATTCGACGGATGATTTCTACCTCGTCAACGGATTCAACACGCATGCCAAGGTATTCTTCAAGGAAGTTCGGGTCGATGGAGGAGCCTGCGATGCCCATGCAGATGGAACCGATCTGCAGGTAGCTCTTGCCACGCATGGTAGCAGCAGCAACAGCAGCCTTTGCAAAGCGAAGCAGCTTTTCTTCAACGTCAGCAGGGATGCGCATATCGTCTGCATCCACAACATCCTTGCCGTAAATGCCGAATGCGGGCAGACCCTTCTGTGCGTGAGCAGCAAGAACAGATGCAAGATAAACTGCACCGGGTCTTTCGGTTGCGTTCAGACCCCATACGCCCTTGATGGTATTGGGATCCATGTCCATGGTTTCAGAGCCGTAGCACCAGCAGGGAGTGACGGACAGAGTGATGTCTACGCCTTCTTTTTTGAATTTATCAGCACAAGCAGCAGCTTCTGCAACACGGCCGATGGTTGTGTCTGCAATAACAACACGAACGGGCTCGCCGTTGGAATAGCAAAGATTTTCTTCAAAGAGCTTCTTTGCAGCCTGTGCCATGCCCATGGTCTGATCCTCAAGGGATTCACGAACCTTCAGAGGACCTCTGCGGGCATCGATAACGGGGCGGATACCGATAACGGGATACGAACCGATGAGTCTGTTTTCTGCCATAAAATTTTCCATCCTTTCAAAAACTGTTCATTTTCAGATAACGGCGCTTTCCCATGCTTCGTAGGGAGCAATGCCGAAGATCTTTGCGACCGTGGGAGCGACATTGGCAAGGCCGTATTCGCCTTCAACGATCTTATATTCCTTATCGGAAACGATAATAAACGGAACGGGATTCAGGGAGTGTGCAGTGCGGACTGCAAGCGCACCCTTCTTGTTCTTTTCAAGCATTTCGTCTGCATTGCCGTGGTCGGCAGTGATGAGAACGGTAAAGCCTGTTTCCTTTGCAACCTTGAGAACGCGTGCAAGCGCAAGGTCAACCGCTTCGCAGGCTACGATGGTAGCTTCGAGGCTGCCGGTGTGACCGACCATATCGCCGTTGGGATAGTTGCAACGGATGAAATCATATTCACCGCTTGCCATTGCTTCCAGAACAGCATCGGTAACCTCTGCGGACTTCATCCACGGACGCTCGTCGAAGCTGACCTTATCGGAAGGAATTTCAAGGTAGGTTTCAAGCTCCTCGCTGAACTTGCCGCTGCGGTTGCCGTTCCAGAAGTAGGTTACGTGACCGTATTTCTGGGTTTCGGAAACTGCAAACTGACGCAGGCCGTTTGCAACAAGCAGCTCGGAAAGAGTGTACTTGATTTCGGGAGGGCTTACAAGGTAACGGGCAGGCATATTCAGGTCGCCGTCATACTGCAGCATACCTGCATAAACAACGTCGGGCTTTGCACCGCGGTCGAAGTAGTTGAATTCGTCGCAGTCAAATGCCATGCTCAGCTCGATTGCACGGTCACCGCGGAAGTTGAACAGAACAACACTGTCACCGTCATTGACCTTACCGATTGCTTCGCCGTTTTCAGCAATAACGAATGCAGGAAGATCCTGGTCGATGATGCCGTCGTTTTCTGCACGGAAGGTTTCGATGGCTTCGGCTGCTGTTGCAAACTGTCTGCCTTCGCCCTTGACATGGGTGTTCCAGCCGCGTTCAACCATTGCCCAGTCAGCCTGGTAACGGTCCATGGTGATCTTCATTCTGCCGCCGCCGGAAGCGATTCTGCCGCAGAAGGAATCATCGTTGAGAGCCTTGAGCTCATTTTCGAGTGCTTCAACATAGGTCAGTGCACTCGTAGCGGGAACATCTCTGCCGTCGAGCAGGATGTGCACAAATGCCTTCTTGACACCTTCAGCCTTTGCCTGCTTGAGAAGCAGGAAGAGGTGGTTGATGTTGGAATGAACATTACCGTCGGAAAGAAGACCGATGAAATGCAGTGCACTGTTCTTGGCAACACAGTTGCCTGCAACCTCCTGCCATGCGCTCTGCTTGTACAGGGAGCCGCTTTCGATGGATTCGTTGACAAGCTTTGCACCCTGCGAATAGACCTGACCGCAGCCGAGTGCGTTGTGGCCGACCTCGCTGTTGCCCATGTCGTCGTCAGAGGGCAGGCCGACAGCTTCGCCGTGTGCCTTCAGGCGGGTATTGGGGCATTCTGCAAGAAGCTTATCAAGAACGGGGGTATTTGCAAGGGTGACAGCATCGCCGATACCTGTTTTGGAGAAGCCGATACCGTCCATAACAACAAGAAGAACTTTTTCGCTCATGTCAAATCCTCACTTATCTGGAAGCAGCCTTGACGATGACGGAGAAGTCCTGTGCCTTCAGGGAAGCGCCGCCGATGAGACCGCCGTCAACATCTTCCTTGTCAAGAAGCTCTGCAGCGTTTGCAGCATTCATGGAGCCGCCGTACTGAATAACGAACTTGTCAGCAGCTGCCTTGTTGTAAAGGTCAGCAATCAATGCACGGATGTCTGCACAAACCTCCTGAGCCTGCTCGGGAGTAGC
>JAZOWJ010000037.1:0-14406 GCA_045659125.1 Acutalibacteraceae bacterium | reverse complement strand
CTTTTTTATGAGATCCAAAAACCACTGTTCTCTTTCCTCATCAGAATGCTTCGGTTTTATTCGGTAATATTTCGGTGAGTATTCTTCGAACAGATCTTGCGATTGTCTGACAGCCTTCCGACATGGCACGCATTCGCGGATATGCGCATTGACTCTGTTGATGAGCAGCAGCCTATCCGTCGGCACTGCGCCTGTGCAGGCAGGATCGGCGGGATCCTGCGCTTGCACTGCGATGTTTTCATTATTTTCAAGGGCTTTCTGCCCTTCGGTAACGGCAGAGGCAGAGTCACTTGCCTCTGAATTCCATGTAGTCAATGAAACAAAACGGATCATTTCATCAACATCAATATGTTTCATTTTTCGCCGCTCCTTTTCTTATCTGTTTCAAACGAAGCACCTGCGCAGGCAGTCATTACTGCCCCCGCCATTTCTTTCGTTGTTCTTGCATCCGCGTTCATTTCCGATGCAGGCATCTGCCTGAGGGCACCCTTCTTTTTGGGAGGGGGGTTGCCCTTGAAGGAAATACAAAGCGCGGTGTTGATACGATTCATCCAGTCACTGACCGACTTGCGTCCGATTTCCGTAATGCGCTCATCAGTATCGTCGGGCTTTTTGCCCATAAAGAAATCCGCATACAGACACTCGCCGCACGCAAGTCCGTTGTCGGCCTTCTTATTCAAAGCCTTAACCATCTTCAGATGCTGCTCATAAGTCAGATCCAACCAGCTGATGCGGTTGAGCGAATCACTGACAACATCATACATAAGGCTCAGGGGCTTATCCGTAAACATATCAACAACCATACGCGTTGCCTGAATCTTGTTGACCTTCTCACGAAGCATAATCAACGACACCATAAGCCATGTCAGCTTCTTGTGGACACCCATATCTGCAGACAAGACAAAGAAAAAGGCTTCCGAAAGAACCTGGCGGACATATTCGCGCCTTTCGTCGCGGTCATCCTCAGTGTCAACAGTAATGACAGGAAGCTTATCCTTAAGCTCATCATCCTTCTTTTTCTTTTCCCTGATTATTTCCGCAAAATCTCTCTTTTTGTTCTTGGCAACAGTGGTCATCCAGCACTCAAAGCCTTGAGGATCATCGTTGTATTCACCCTCAATGCCCTCACGCAGCAAGAAATAAGGCACCGTTTTCTGCATGAGCTGCAGGTGAATTTCCTGCATCACATCATCCGCATACTGGCCTCTGCGAAGATCCGGGTCACTGTTACACCAGGCCGTAACGAGCTTTCGCAGCGACTCTTCGGCAATGCGACAGAGCATGTTGTAAGAGGGGGGCGTAGACAAAACTTCGTCTACCATAATCTTAAATTGGCATTCTGACAAACGCATTCCGATCACCATCCTTTTGAAATTTTAACAAATAAAATGCGTTTTTTTGCTATTTTAGGGGTGGACTTTAAATGATACTACCAACTTTGTTTTTTTTCAAGTACTTTTGACAAAATTTTTCATATTTGTGAGATATTCACAAGAGAAGCAGGTTGTTATTGGTAATAATTTTTTCTTTTTTACCAAATTTTTGCCGTTTTTTTCTCACAATATTTGCTTTTGCCAAGGGTTACAGCTTGCTGACTTTCCTCCCTTTGCGCAGCCGTTTTTGTTGCAAACAAAAACAGAAGCAAAAAGGCAAAGTCCTGTTTTTCAAACGCATTCGTTTTGTCAGTTCCACTTTTGCAGCCTTCGGAATGCAATGCATTCAAAGGGGTAAATTCTGCAAAATTGCTTTCAGCACTCGGGTGCGGTTTGATGCAGAAGCTTGTCTGCCTGTCTTTTTTTGTTGAACAAGTTGTTTCCTTACACTCTGTAAACGCACAGGATTTGCGTTTTTCGCACGCAAGCAAAAAAAATTTCAAAATTTTTTTAATTTTTTTTAAATTCCTCTTTTGCAAAGAAAAAACGGTCCGATAAACGCAGGGTTGTCGGATCGTTTTTTTATCAGAACGGCATGTCAGCAGCATTAAACAACGCACGGAAGCGGTCATACATATCATGCGGCAAATCCGAATCATCCTCCCAATGCAGGTTGAATCTGCGCATCCATGCCTGCAGGGCTGCATATTCGGGGGAAGCCGTATCAAGCTCCGTATTATCAAAGCCGAGTGCCTGCAGCACCTGCTTGTGATGAATTGAAACAGCAGCCACATATCTGCCCTTGTGCCGCATGCAGACCACATGCGGATAGCTTTGTCCAGGCTCTCCGAGGCAATTGCTCAGTGCCCTGCCGGCCTGCGCATAATCATTTCTGCTACGCAGGCGGACAAACTGATAACCGTTGACGGTGCAATCGCAAATGTCAGTGTCGGGGCACTCCACAGGCAGAGAAAAGGCAGGATTTTCTGTTTCCGTTTCCTGCTTTTTCTTCCACAGTGCCTGCGTCTGCCTGCGCATGGCCTGACTCATGCAGCTGTAGTCAATTGCATATTCAGCCAAAGGACCCCATTCCTCCGTTAAGCGCTGCAGCAGTACGGCAGGGCCCTTGATTGCACTGAAATCACGCAGATATGCGAACATACCGGGACGCATGTGCAGGGCAGACACGAGTTCAAAAACATCCGGATCATTCAACAACGCACACAGGCGGTTGACATCCCCGAGCACCTGCTGCAGTGCACGGATTTCATCAATATAGAACAGCAGACCCGGCTTGCTGAAAATGATGCGTCTGACCGATTTGATCTGTGGCAGACCGGAGCGGCTGTATTCCCGTTCGATGTTTGCAGCAAAATGCAGCCTCCTTGCAGATGCACAAAAGCTCTTTTCAATATTATAAGAGCCGATTGCAAAAGGTACACCGTCATAAAATTGCGCAGGATAGCCTACAAAAACAGTCATTTTGAAAAATGCGGCAAGATCACACTCGCATTCCCTGAACGGCAGCGAACAGCCCCACACCTGCTCAAACAGGCACCTCATTTTGCGTCTGAGCGCCTTGTTCTCACGGAATGCGTGGTCAAAGGTTCCGCCGTTGAGCCATTCAGGCACGGCTGTGATGTCACGGCAGGACAGCATATCCCCGTTTGCTGATTGCATTCTGACATACACCCGTCCCCTTGCAAGGTCAAAGGTGACGCATTCGGCCAGCGGAAACGAAAGGCAGACATTGCCCTTTGGAAGCAGCCTGCTGCGAAGCAGCTCCTGCAGGTCGATGACCTCACAACGGACGGTAATCCTTTTGCCGTCGAGCGACATATCAATTTTACGAACGGCATTGTCCTTTCTGTCCGTGTAACCGCATGCACGGCATTTGAACCAGATGGGTATATGAATAGGGAAGGACAGCTGCAGCTCCTTTTTTTCTTCAAACATGGACATCTGCATGCTTGCCCACAGACGGATGCGTTCCTTGCGGAAATGCCCGGTTGCCATTGCAACGGATTCCGCTCGCATGGTGTGCTGCAGCATAGGCAGCGAGGGTCTGTGCACAGCGCCGCAGGACGGACACACAAGACACTGTCGGATCAGCTGCGCCTGCGTGTCATTGCGAACGGCTTTGTAGTAGCATCTGCCGCGTGCGGAAAGCAAAATTTCTTCTGCCTTTGCAACGGGCATGGTTTCTGTTTTTTCAATTATACGAAAGCCTGTGGAAAGCTCCATATGTACGGAATTACGCATATTGCAGTCCCCCATTACTGTAAATCAACGGCACGCCTGAGCATTTTGATGTATTTTTCACGGTCTTTGGCATTCAGATCCCCGAGATTCCTTCGCTTGGCATTTGCAATCTCAATAAATACATCGATGATAAAATCAGAAACACAGGCAAAATAAAATTTATTATGGCAAAAAACCAGCTTATGTCTTTTGAGCATCTCAAGCGCCAACATTGCATCAAGCCTGCTGCATACCACCTCCGAAAGCGTACGCAGCTGCTCTCCGTTTGCAGGATTTTTGCGCAGACTGCGCAGTATATTCGAGCTATCGGGTGTGATATCGTCAACCAGCTCCTCGGCCTCTGACGGATCGATTTTACGCAGAAACAGGTTGTCCTGCAGAACAGGATAACGCACACCGACCGCATGAGGCGGAATCCAGCCTCTGTGAATCAGCAGATCTGCAAGCTTTCGGGCCTGCAGGTAGGTCAGCGAGTAGGCAGACTGCAGCCATGCAACGGTAATGTGCGATTCTGCATGCAGCTTTTCCTGCATTGTGAAAGCAATCGTTCTCTCGCAGCTCTTGCTGCCGCCGAATACAAACATTTTCTCAAGCGGATTTTTCTTTTCCTCGTCTTCGATCGGAACATAGGTAAACACAGAACGATGATAATTACAGGTATCGATGCGTCTGTTCTGCAAATCAGCATTGTCGCTTGCAAACTCGGGACAGGTATAGCTGCGCTCAATTCGCGATTTCAGGCAATCATCATGCATCTGTGTAACAAAGCATTCGCCGGGACACAGACCGGTCAGCGCACTGACGGGAACAAGCGCCACACTGTCCTTTTCATAATTCATGATGGACTCACCCGAGCCGTTGAGCGCCGAGGTAGGTGAAATAACAGTCTTTTTTCCGCATTCCCCGGAAAACTCGTGTTTGGTCTGCGAATTGTTTGTACCGAAGAACACATGCACATTCAGATTATCCTTGATGATACCTGCCGTTTCCTCACCGTAAATATTATTCAGCTGCGCATACGATTGCAGCACAAGCAAAAACCAGATGTTTCTGCCTGCACAAGCGGAAATGACCTTGTCGAAATCCGTAAATCGGGGCAGGTTGCCGAATTCATCCAGCATAAAATAAAAGGGGCGCTGCAGCTTACCGCCCTTGCTGCGTGCAACACCGATGAGCTCCGAATAAAGCGAGCTCAGAAACAGGCTGATGACCTCATAGTGCAGGCTTTCCTCATCCTTGAAGGATACAAAAATAACAACAGGACCGCCGTCATCAAGCTCCTTCATTTCAAAGGTATTGCCGGCCGTGATTCTTCTGACTGCGGAATCCCTGAATTTATTCATTTTGGAAACAAACACGGACGAAATGCAGCGGCGGGTGGTTTCGGCCTGCTCGAGAATACACTTACGGGCAAGCTGCAGAGCCTTGGATTCCTCCAGATTGCGGTCTGAAAAATAACCGCCGTCATAGTCCTTTCCCTTATCGGTAAAGGTATCAAAAATACGCAGAATGGTGTCAAAGGAATACTGATTTTCTCTGATGCGTCCTTTGGCACTGTCCTCGAGCATTGCATACAGGAATGCCTGCAGCAGATTGCGTGCGGAATCCTCCCAGTAGGGATCGTCCTTATCCACAGAAGGAATGACATTGGCAGAAAAGGCGGTCAGTCCCTTTTCGATTTCATCAAAAATGCTGTCACGGGCATCGGAAACGGCATCATCAAGTGCCTGCTGCGATTCATATACAACTCCTCTGAACACATTGCGCAGCCCGTTGGGGGTCTTGGTAACCGTAATTTCCTTATCCACAGCAAGATACTGCTGATAAAGGCGGTAAAAGCCTGTCAGGGGATTCCAGCAATCGCTGACATGATAATTGGTAAGATCCAGCACCAGCACACGGTATCCGTTGGCAGCAAACTTATCGGCAGTTTCGCGGAACAGCTCCTGCTTGGGGTCGCTGATAACGAGGCTGGGCTTGTGCTTCTTGTTCAGCAGCACATTGATGGTGGGCAGTACATAGCCCGTTGTTTTTCCGCTGCGTGTTGCGCCGATGGCAAGCAGATGCGTATCGGGAATAAAGGTAGCCTGCAGCTTCCCCTTTGCGTCTCTGCGCACACAAATGGGAATGCCCTCAACATCGCTTTCAGGCAGGCTCTCAAAGGCAACGGTTTGCGCCTTGCGCTTTTCGGCAAACTCCTCCGCCGTCTGCAATCTCGCATTTTCATAATCCTTAAACAGATCAATATTATTCAACAAACATTCCTCCCACATATCCGAATTCGCGTCTTTCGGTTGTAAAATTCTGCTGCCGTGCAACAGTCTTGAGTGTCTGCTGTGTAATCAGCAGATCATTTTCAAAGGCAGCTCTTTTGAGTGCACCGTCAAGCATACGGAAAATCTGCTGTGTTTTAAAGGCGGCAAGGTATTTTCTGGCCTGCTCATCGAGCTTTGCACAGCCGATGCCGAAGGCCTTGGCATGCTCACTGAACACGGAATCAATAACGGCATCCTTTTCGTCCTCGCTGATTCGTTCGGTCCAGACCGCATCGCAGGACAGAGCAAGATTTTTGACGGTGTCATTCACGGCTGATGCAAACAAAATAATGAGCACATCCGACAGGTCTGCGCACACAGCAGGCTCGGCAAGCCTGAATTTGCGTCGGTTTTCATAATGAAGCAGCTTTGTAAGCTCTTCAAGCTCGCGCTCATTGAGATTTTCGCAGTTTTTCAGCAGAAATATGGTGTGCGACTGCTTGGTTTCGGCAAGACCGCGCAGCAGGAAATTTTCCTTACAGGCAGACAGATCAACCGGTGTAAGAAGCCCTGCATCGACTTCAATGATTTTGTTTTTGCAAAAGCCTGCCTTCACAGCCTGCAGATACATATCTGCCACAAATTCGTCATTGCCTGCCACAAGCAGGGGCTTGTACATGGCAGGGCGGTTGCTGACGGCAGGATGCAGACTGCACAGCAGTCTGTTGAGCTCCTCACCGCGTTCCACGGGCAGTCTTTTTGCTTTTTCCGCATCAAAGACAAAGCAGGTCGATCTGTCCGCATCAAACGGCAGGGCAGGCAGGGCGATGCCTTCCCCCTGCTTGTTGTTCAGCAGCAGTGTCTCCTTGTCCTCGGCAGACAGCAGCTCCGAAAACGCTGCCTTTGCAAACTGACGGTCAAAGGTATTCTTTTTGATGATGCCAAGACCGATTGCATCCTCAATGATGGCCGCTTCAGGACATCTTTCAAAGGAATTGTCAAGCACATATTCGGTGCAGATATATCTGAAGACCTCGCGCTGACGGCGGTTGCGCAGAATGGTATACAGGGTGTTGCCGTAATGCTGTGTGTTGGCAGTGTCATACGCAAGCCCCATGAGATTGCCGAACAGATGATTCCATTTTCCGCAAAGTGCCATGCGTGCGAGGGCATTTGCAGTATCCCTGCAGATGCAGATGCCGTGATACTCCATAAATGCAAGAATAGCCATGGCATCCGTATTGCCTATTGCAGCAGCGGTAAAAAGAGTATCGGCAATGCTGTCAGCGGTCAGATTTTTGTTCTGTTTGAAGATTTCGGACTTGATGAGCATGGCCTCACGCTTCTGTGCAAGCACCACACGCTCAACAGCGGTCATGTCTGCATCCTGCTCGCTGAGCAATGCAAACTCAAGAATTCTGCAGAAGCGCTCATAGGCGCCCTGATCCACAATATTTTTATATTCTGCCTGCTCTGCAACCGTAAGATATTGATTGGTCTGCTTATTCAGCGGTACGCAGAACACCCTTGCAAGCTCCTTGAAGCAGTCATGCAGGTCGTGTGTATTCAACAAGCCTCTGCAGATGGAATCCAGCAGAAAAAACTGGGTCAGAAAGGGCTCAAGCAGGTAGGTAACGGTATCTTTCATTATGTAAGCTCCTTTGCTTTGATTCGTTCAGGCATCAGAATGTGGTCGATCAGACCATATTTCAATGCCTGCTGTGCAGTCATGGTGTTATCGCGGTCGGTGTCCTTTGCAATGCGTGCAAGGGTTTTGCCCGTGTTCATTGCAAGAATGGAATTGAGTCTTTTTCTTGTCTGCTCAATATGCTTTGCAGCAATGATAATGTCGGAGGCCTGTCCCTGTGCACCGCCCAGAGGCTGATGAATAAGAATCTCGCTGTTAGGCAGAGCAAGTCGCATACCGCGGCTGCCCGACGAAAGCAGAAACGCCCCCATGGAGGCCGCAAGCCCGACACAGATGGTGCGTACCTCACATTCCAACATATTGATGGTATCATAGATTGCCAGTCCGTCGGATACTGAGCCGCCGGGGCTGTTGATGAGAAGGGTCAGGATTCTTTCCTCCTTGGGCAGATTTTCTTCAATCATTTTCTGCTCAATGAAGTGCATCTGCGGAATCACACGGGCAGCAAGTCCCGTTTCGATAGGACCGAAGAGATAAATCTGATTTTTGCTCAAAAGATACTGATCGGACAGAACTTCCTGCTGCATATTTCCTTTTGCCATATTATTCATTCCTTTCGGTATTATTGTTGCGTTTTTTTGAGGGGGCACCTTTATAACGACCGCCTGCCGTTTTTTCGCATGCAGATGTAAATAAAATCCTGAAGCCAATCCTGAAAGCCGAATCGGTTTCTTCCTTTCCTGCGATTCATGCTTTTTTTTACCATTGTCCGTTGCATCTCCTTGTTTGCTTTTTGCCTGCATGATGCATTTTCTGCAGCAGTTGCAGGTACTCATAAAACGGCGCTTTGACTTTTTTTCGCAGCCAAAAGAAAAATTTTGCATACAAAACAAGCCTGCATGCAGTCTGCAGACCATCTGTAACAAGCCGTTGCGCAGTATACAATTTTTAAATATTTCCGTCATGACTTTGCAACAATTGCACCTTAAAAACAACATAATATTGATTGTTTGATTCTTGCATTGTATATACTTTTCTGATATACTGTTTATGATTGAGCAATTCCCCTAAACAAAAAATGATGGAGGATTTTACATGACAATTTTTTCCAAATTCGGTGTCATCGGCGGAAAAATGGTACACAAAGGCATGAACCATTTTACATCCTGCGCCATGGAAACACAGGAGAAGACACTTTTGAATATCATGAAGCGCAACAAGGACTGCGAGCTTGGTAAAAAGTACGGCTTCGCAGACATCAAAAGCCTGCGCGATTTTCAGGATAAAGTTCCGCTTTCCACCTTCGAGGACTACGCACCGCTGATTGACAGCATGATCGACGAGGGCAAGGAAAATGTGATCACAAGCGACAAGGTAAAGCGCTACTGCTCGTCCTCGGGCTCGGTCGGCAAGCCGAAGCTGCAGCCGAAAACTGCCAAGGATGTTCTGAATATGTACCTTATGGGCTTTGTCGGCACCCCCGGCTGTGCAGCACTGCACTTTGAAAAGCAGGGTATCAAGAAGCTGCCGCCGCAGATGGGTCCGCTGCTGATTTCCCTCAACGGCCATCCCTTGAAAAACGGTATGCCCTGCAACGGCGCAGGTCAGGTTCCGTTCCTGCTGCTCAAGCCCTTCCTGCATCATTTTACCACCACGCCCGACGACATTCTGTTCCCCGAAAATGAGGAAGGAACGGATATGAGCTACTTCCAGCTTCGCTTCTGCCTTGTCAACAAAAAGGTTACATACCTCGGCTCCATGGTTATCACCCTGCTGTCGAATATGTTTGAATATCTGGAAGAAAATTGGGAAATGCTTTGCGATGACATCGAAACAGGTGTGATGAATGAATCCATCCGCTGTCCGCAATCGCTTCGTGACAAGTACGGCAAAATGAAGCCCAATCCCGCAAGAGCCGCAGAGCTTCGTGCCATCTTCCGCGAGGGCTTTGACAAGCCCGTTGCACAGCGCATCTGGCCCGAGCTGCTGTGGGGCTACGGCATGATCTCCTCCACCCTTGCCGTTTACATGGAAAAGCTCAAAAAGTATGTCGGCGACCTGCCGATGCACAACATGGGCTATGCCGCTTCCGAGGGCTACATGGCCATTCCCGTTGAGCTGGATGCCAACGACTATGTGCTTCTGCCCAAGAGCCTGATTTACGAATTCCTGCCCGTGGATGCGCCCGAGGGAACAAGACCGCTGCTGCTTGACGAAATCGAGGTCGGCAAGGATTACGAAATTATCATCACCAACTTCTCGGGTCTTTACCGCTACCGCATTCTTGACATTGTGCGTGTAACAGGCGAATTCAACCAGTCCAAGAGAATTGAGTTCCTGTATCGCTCGAACATGGGTCTGAACCTTGCAAACGAAAAAACCACCACGCAGATGCTCGACTGGGTTGCAGAGCAGCTGCAGAAGAAGTATGACATCAATTTCAAAGGCCATTCCTTCTATTCCGACACCGATTCCAAGCCGCCGCGCTACACAATGCTTGTGGAAACCGATTCCGACATTCCCACCACCCGCAAGGCTGAATTTGAAGCCGATATCGACAACTTCTTCCGTGAATCCAACGGCAAGTATGACAAATACAGACATTGGGGCATGATCGGCGATCCCGTTGTGTATCAGCTTGAAAAGGGCGCTTATGATGATTACAAGGCCTCGCTTGTGGCACAGGGCAGAGTTCTCAATCAGATCAAGCCCGTCATCGTCATCAACACCCCCGAACGCAAGGAATTCTTCTTCGGAAAAATCAAAAAATAAAATACGGCAAATCCGTCCTCACACACGGGGACGGATTTTTTGTTGACAGAACCCCCTGCTTGCATTACAATGAAATCAACTGATTGATGAGGTAAGCACCATGAAAAAAGATATAAAATTTCCGTTTTTGCAAAAAGCAGACACTGCCGTGCCCCTGAACAGGCAGGCAAACTGCATTTCGATTTTGCGTCTGATTGCCGCATTGAGTGTATATGCAGGGCACGCAAGCGCACATCTGCAGGTAGAATTGCCAAAGGCCGCCGCATGGGCACATTCCCTGTTTGACGGTGTGCCGATTTTCTTCTTTATCAGCGGCTTCCTGATTTTCCATTCCCTGACACAGAACAGCAGGCTGAAAACCTTTGCAAGCAAGCGCCTTTTGCGACTGTATCCCGAATTATGGTGTGCGGTCGGATTGAGTGTTGTATCCCTTTTGCTTCTTTACAGAGAGCAGCTGCAGGCTGTTCCCTTTGCGGCATGGATTGCAACGCAGAGCAGTGTTTTGCAGTTCTGGACACCCGATTGTCTGCGCGGCTTCGGCTGCGGAACCCCCAACGGCTCGCTGTGGACAGTGGGTGTGATGGTGCAAAGCTATATTGTCATTTTTATTCTGTTCCGTTTTCTGCAAAAACGCAGCCTTTTGCGCTGGGCTTTCGTTACGGCAGTGTCCGTTGCCTGCAATGCGGTGACTCCCCTGCTCGGAAAAATCCTTCCCGAAATCATTGTCAAGCTTTACGGACAGACCTTTTTGCCGTATCTCTGGATTTTCCTCATCGGCGCATTTTTAAGTGCTTATTTCGACAAGCTGATGCCGATTTGCAAAAAATATTGGTATTTGCTTTTTGCCGCGGCGGTGTTCTTCAATTTCACCGCCTTTGATTTCGGTCAGTACGGCACACTGAAAACCCTCTTTTTTGCACCTGCCATGCTGGGCTTTGCCCACTGCTTCCCGAAGCTGCACATAAAGCACGACATCACCTACGGGCTGTATCTGTATCACATGGTGGTGCTCAATGTATTTATTCATCTCGGACAGACAGGCAGCTATGCGGTTTTCTTCCTCGCACTGGCAATCACGGCAGTGTTATCCGCCATCAGCTACATTGCAATCGGAAGAATTTACAGAAATAAAAAGAAAAAGGAGCTTCAGCAATGAACATCAGCGCCATTGACAGCAATTTTGCCGTACAGAAGCATTTTACCGAGGACGGCATTTCCTTTTTTGATGTCCGTCAGGCTCCGTTCAGTGTGCATGGTGTGTTTTTTGAAAACGGAAAATTCCGCCGTATGCCCGAGGCCGTTGCAAAAACGGTCAACGAGGGGGTGCATTGGCTTCATGCAAACACCGCAGGCGGCAGAGTCCGCTTTGCCACTGACAGTCCTTGCATCTGCATCCGTGTAAAAACAGAAAACGAAGGCAGAATGCCGCATTTTCCGTTCTCGGGGAGCATCGGCTTTGATCTGCACACAGGCGCTCGGTATGTGGGCACCTTCGTGCCGCCCTTCGAGGTCAAAGGCGGATATGAAAGTCGCATAGTGATTCCCGAGGACCTGCGTGACGGCACCTTGCGTACATACACCCTGCACCTGCCCTTGTATTCGGATGTGCGTCAGGTGCTCGTGGGCATTGCAGAGGATGCCGATCTGCAGGCAGCCCCTGCCTATACATACCCCGTTCCCGTGGTGTATTACGGCTCGTCCATTACACAAGGCGGCTGTGCCTCGCGACCCGGCAATGCGTATGAAAATATTGTTTCGTATCTGCTCGACTGCGACCACATCAACCTCGGCTTTTCGGGCAGCGCAAAAGGCGAAGACACCATGATTGACTACCTTGCAGGCCTCGACATGAGCGTATTTGTGTGCGATTATGACCACAATGCACCCACTGCAGAGCATCTGCAGAACACCCATGAAAAGCTGTTCAGGGCAATCCGTGCAAAGCACCCGACACTGCCTGTTCTTTTTATGACAAGACCGCAGCCGTACTTGAATGACGACGAAAAAAAGCGCCTGCAAATTGTGCAGACGACGTATGAAAATGCCCTTGCGCAGGGCGATAAAAATGTGTATTTTCTTCCCGGACCGCAGCTGCTTAACGATGCAGTACGCAACACCGCCCTTGTGGACAATGCGCACCCGAATGACAGCGGCTTTGTGAGCATGGCAGCAGCCGTGGCAGAGGTGCTGCGCACAATTCTGAAATAAACAAAAAAAGGCTTAACGGACACAAAACCGTTAAGCCTTTTTTTATAGCAATACTTTTTTATAAGCTTCCTTGAGCCGTGCGGTGTCAACGGCAGCAAGGGTGTGGGCATCCGTGCCCATGGTAAAAACACTGCCGACCTGCTTACCGATATTAAAAAGTCGTTTTGCAAACGCGGGATCATCCACCACAATTTTCGGAGGCAGCTCCCACATAACGGCATATTCCTTGGCAAGGCACAGAATGTCACCGAGCTCATTGTCCGACCATGCAGCAGTCAGCGGATGGTCAGGTGTGCGCAGGGCATCCACCTTCACATAGGAATCCACAAACGGATGTGCAATGCAGTCACATTTGCCCGAGCGAATGAGAAATTCCATGGTTTTTTTGTTGTGCTGCTTGTAGCCGACGGCGGTGCGCTCTGCAGGCTGTCCCCAGAAGGACACATGATAATGATTGGCGGCATAGAGATTGAATTCGGTGGTGATGTCCTCATTCTGCAGGGTGAATTTGTCCACATCAAAGGCAGACAGCTCCGCACCGATATATACCTTCACATCCGTCTGCATGGCATCACGCAGGGGAATGTAGGTTTTCAGAATATTGCGCACATGCTCCACATCGTATTCCTGCACATGGTCGGTGACGGCAATACGGGTAAGTCCTGCCTTCTGTGCCGTGCTCACAACATCCGCAAGCACCATTTCAGGCTTTGCACACCCCGAAAACAGCTTGGTGTGAATATGCAGATTTTCCTGCAGCAGCTCGTCAATATCATAGATTGCTTCGTGCAGATACAAAACAACCACCTCCTGAACATACTGCAGATATTTTATCACAATGTTATGTTGATTGCAACCGCAATTCGGCAAAACAGTGATTGACAACCGTTTAAAGCTTTTGTATAATATTTACATAAAATGTATAAAAAAAGGAGATACCTTTATGAAGCGTTTTGTTAGTATTCTTCTGAGTGTTCTGCTTGTTTTATCCATGTGCGGACTGACCGCCACGGCATCATCAGCAGAAATTGACTCCTCTGCCGTTGAATTTGACGGTAAGGTGTATGACCTGACAAACGAATATCCCTGGATTTTCGTCCATGGCATGGGCGGCTGGGGGCCCTACAGCGGCAAATCGCACGAAGAAATGCCCTACTGGGGCGGCTGGGGTGATTCCGAAGGCGATATCATCACCATGTACAACGAGCTCGGCGTGGAAGCCTATGCTGCAACCGTCGGCCCGTTCAACAGCGCCTGGGACAGAGCCTGCGAAATTTATGCTCAGCTTACAGGCACCGTTACAGACTACGGTGAGGCACACTCAAAAGCTCACAATCACGCAAGATTCGGCAGAAGCTTTGAGGGGAAACCTCTTATGGGCAGAGTCTGGTCACCTGATGAGCCTGTCAATCTCATAGGCCATTCATTCGGCGGCCCTGCAAGCAGACTCTTTGCTTCTCTTATGGCATTCGGTGACGAAGCTGAAATTGCAGCAACCGGCAAGGATACTTCGCCTCTTTTCACGGGGGGACACAACAAAACAGTTCACAGTGTAATCACACTTTCAGGTTGCCATAACGGTTCGCAGATTTCAAATCTTATAGTTGATCCTGTTATACCTATTTTCTTTATTGCTGTTGCAGTTAACCTCGGATACGCTTTCGGCAACGGTTCGGGCGGTATGTATTCCGACCTTGCCCTTTCTCATTTCGGTCTGACTCCTGATGAGGGAACAGGCAAAGTTGATTTCAGTCTGAGAAGAATCATCAATTTTGTTAAGGCAAAAGATAATGCAGGTGTTGACCTGACATTAGGCGGCTCGCAAAAGCTCAACGAAAAAATCAGAATGAATCCGCAGACATATTACTATTCCGTTTCAGGCACTGTT
>JAZOWJ010000036.1:0-21636 GCA_045659125.1 Acutalibacteraceae bacterium | reverse complement strand
CATACCCTCACGAGCATGACCTTATGAAGTCATAAAACTTCTGTCGCTGTAACGTGCGCACACGGCAATACCTACTGTGTTTCAGCATTGCAGCTCAGGGATGTATTTCACTTGCATATCACGGTTTCTCACACCAACCGAAACCTCTCTTTGCATCAAAAACAAGATACTTTTTCCCGTCTCAGCCATTGCAGATATTATACACACAAGATAAATATTTGTCAAGCACTTATTTTACGGTTGAATTCCGGCATCCAAAAGAAGCTGCTTTGCAGATTCAAGATGCACGGCAGTTAACGTTACACCGCCATTCATTCGTGCAAGCTCCTGTACTCTGCCATTAAAATCAAGTGGAGTAACTTCTGTATATGTCTTTTCATCATGAACAGATTTTTCAATCAGAAAATGAAAATCTGCCCTGCATGCAATCTGTGACAAATGTGTAATACAAAGCACTTGCTTTTCACTTGCAGCCTCTTTAAGCTTAATACCTATTTTTTCGGCTGCCCTTCCACTGACACCGGTATCTATTTCATCGAATATCATCGTTCTGACAACGTCTTTTTCTGCAAGTACATTTTTAACAGCAAGCATGACACGGGAAAGCTCACCGCCGGAAGCAACCTTTACAAGCGGCTTGGGTTCCTCGCCCGGATTTGCAGTAATATAAAATTCAATATGATCCGTACCTGCTTCACAAGGTTGAACCGCTTCAAACTGAACAACAAAACGAGCAGACGGCATATTAAGAAAATGCAACTCATCCTCAATGCGTTGTGCAAGCACAGCTGCAACATTCTTTCGCTTTTGTGATAATACTTCTGCGTTTTCAGTCATTATTTTTTCAGCTTTATCACAAGACTCTTGCAATTTTTCAATATATGCCTGCGCATTGATAAGATTGTCATATTCATCTTTACAGTCCTGCAGATATTGAAGCATCTGCTCTTCGTCGCTACCATATTTTTTTGAAAGACGATACAAAATATCGAGCCGCGATTCAATATATTCAAGATCATCCTCAGAACCATCAAGCTGCGAAAGTGCTGATGAAGTTTCTTCTCTGCAATCATACAGAATGGAAATAGCTTCCTGCAGGCTTGTATTCAATGCAGCCACAGACGGACTTACCTTTGCTGCCTGTTCAATACAATGTACAGCACTGTCTGCAGCAGAAACAGCAGAATTCAGCGAATCAAAAGCACCATTAAGAGATTTATTGAGCTTATCAAGATTGCGAATAAGCTTTTTTTTGTTATTCAATTGATCGCGCTCACCAAGCTTAATCTCGGCAGCCTCCAATTCACGAATCTGATACAAAAGCAGATCCATTTTTCGTTCCTTATCGGCCTCATCACGCATAGCCTTGCGCAGCTGTGTGTTGCAATCTGACCAAGCAAAAAAGGAAGACTGATAAGCATTGAAATATGATTCCAAAGCACCGAAACGATCAACAAAGGAAAAATGAACATCAGGATTCAACAAGGTCTGACTGTCTCGCTGCCCGTGTATATTGATGAGCATCATACCTATTTTATGCAACGTTGAAACTGTTACAGGTGCACCATTGACATGACAAACATTTCTGCCGTCCTTATAAAGCTTTCTCTGCAATTGCAAGGAATCGTCCGTTTCCGTCGGCAACTCCAACGAATGCAATAAATCAGTTACTTCCATTGCAACATTACAGAACAATGCTCTGACACTTGCTGTTGTGCTGTCACTTCGTATCAGTTCACGTGAGGTTTTCTCACCGAGCACAGCATTGATAGCGTCAATAATAATGGATTTACCTGCACCCGTTTCACCGGTCAGCACATTAAATCCGTTGACAAAATCAACAGATGCCTTTTCAATGATAGCAATGTTTTCAATCTGTAAGTTGCAAAGCATAATTTAAATTATTTAATACTGGAAATTACTTCGTCAATCGTTTGTTTAATCTCGTCTGCGCCATCTTCACTGCGACAAAGAATGAAAATCGTATCATCACCTGCAAGTGTTCCGACAACACCGGGAAGATTCATGGAATCAATAGCAGCACAAGCGGCCTGTGCTGTGCCAACATGACATTTTACAAGACAAATACCCATTGCACAATCGGTGTAAACAACAGATTCAGCAAAAATAGCATGATATTTATTGAGCTTGCTATCGGGATTGTTGGCGGGAATGCTATACTTGTACTCACCTGTTGCAGATGACTGCTTTACAATACGAAGCTCCTTGATATCTCTTGATACAGTTGCCTGTGTAACCTCAACACCGGCTTCACAAAGCTTATTCATCAGGTCTTCCTGTGTGCTGACACAATTCTGCTCAATAATCTGTACAATCAGCGCCTGTCTGTTCTTTTTCAACATCACATATCCTTCTTTCTGTTTATCGATTCAATGCCATTTTGACATTCAACACATCAACAAAATTGATCGGTTTGATTTTTATAAATTCTGCTTTAATTTCAGCTTTGGTAACCTTCAATACTGAGCCCTCGTGAAGCATTATCGGTGCTTCACCATCATAAGAAGCAACAAGTGTTCCGGTTTCTCTGCGCTTACCGCAAGACAATTCAAGCACAGAATCAGGTCTGAAAATAAAAGGACGCAAATTCAACTGATGCGGACAAATTGGCGTAAGTAACATTGCATCCAATGTCGGGTCTGCAATAGGTCCACCGGCTGCAAGGGAATATGCTGTGGAGCCTGTTGGTGTGGATACTATTACACCGTCCGCAATATAGTCAGCAATCAGCTGTCCGGACAAGTGAACCTCAATGTCCACAAGGCTCATATTGTTCATTCCCCTTGAAACAACAAGATCATTCATGCAGATTCCGCTTTTGATAAGCAAATTATTTTCATACAAATCTGCACGAAGAAGCATACGCTCTTCAACTTCATACTCACCGGAATCAAGACAACGCAGCATCTGTAATTCATCAGCATTGACACCGCAAAGATATGCAAGATATCCTGCATTTATGCCGAGAATTCTTTTTCCTTTGATTGCTGCTATTTTGGCAGCATGAATCATGCTACCATCACCGCCGATTGAAATAACGAGATCACAGAACTCAATAAGCTCTGCTTCAGGTAAGAATCGCGCTTTTTGAAGAGAATTAAATGTGTCCTGCAAGGAATCTGCAAACTGATAATCAATGTTCAGCGAATCCAATTCTTTGCAAACGTTCAATGTAATGTCATAAGCATTATGTCGGGTAAGATTCGGCAAAATGGCAACTGTCATTCCGAATCACCGCCGTTCAACTGTGCGTGAGAAGCCTGTACCACAGCCTCAGAATCCACAGGCAGAGCATTTCCGCTTCCCTTTTGTATGTACATAAGATACTCAATGTTACCTTCCGGTCCCTTGATCGGCGAAAAATCAAGACCAAGAACAGAAAAACCGTTTTCATTTGCAAAATCAGTTATTTCACGCACAACATCAATGTGTGTCTGCAAATCTCTGACAACACCTTTTTTTCCGACTCGCTCTCTGCCCGCCTCAAATTGAGGCTTGATAAGACAAACACCCTGTCCGTCATCAGTCAGCAAAGGCAAAACAGCGGGCAAAACAAGCTTCAAAGAAATGAATGAGACATCAACACTGAAGAAATCAATTTTATCAGGAATCTGCTCATTGGTAACATAGCGGATATTTGTTCGTTCAAGATTCACAACACGCTCATCACTACGCAACTTCCATGCAAGCTGACCGTAACCGACATCGACACAAAACACCTTTATTGCGCCGTTTTTCAGCATACAATCCGTAAAACCGCCTGTTGATGCACCAACATCCATGCAAATCTTATCCTGTAATGTAATCGGAAAATTCTGCATTGCCTTTTTCAGCTTATAACCGCCTCGGCTTACAAACTCCATTCCACCGCGGACTTCAATTCTGTCATCATCTATGACCGTCATACCGGCCTTCAGCGCCTTTTGATCATTGACATAAACAATACCGGACATTATAAACGCTTTAGCTTTTTCGCGACTCTCACTGAGTCCCTTTTCAAAAAGAAATGCATCCAATCTTTTCTTTTCAGCCATTTACGGTCACCTCCCGGATCACGCGGATCATTCCATCCGCATCAAGACTATACCTGGCAAGCTGTGCCTGCACAGTGTTGTGAACAGGAAAATCATCTTCAACGGCAACACTGCGAAAAACACCCTTGAATCCTTTTTCAAGCAATTTCAATGCAAATGTTTCATTGATACCGCCGTGTTTCTGACCTTCCTCAAAGAAAATAATATATTTTTTTGTATTAGCAATCTCTATACATGCTTCATCAATCGGCTTAATTCTGTTGAGCTTCATAACAGAGCAAGCTATTTCAACATTCAAAGCATTCACAGCTTTTGCTGCATTTGCAAATATTCTGCCATATGTCACCAATAAGATTTCAGACGTTTCATCACCATAAACATCATAAGAATTATATGTCGGCACATAATTATCAGGCAAAGAGGGTTCATTACCTCGCGGATAACGAACAGCAATAACACCATCTGAATGATAAAATGAGGTAACAAGACAATTATTCAGCTCATTATAGCACGCAGGACTGTAAACCGTAACATTCGGAATTGTATTCAAAAATGCAGCATCAAAAATACCTTGATGCGACATACCATCCTCTCCGACAAAGCCAGCTCGATCGATTGCAAATATCATTTTTAGGTTCTGCATTGCAGCATCATGAATAATCTGATCATAAGAACGCTGCAAAAAGGAGGAATAAACGGCAAATACAGGAAGCAAACCTCCCTTGGCAAGTCCCGCACAAAAGGTTGTTGCATGCTCCTCAGCAATGCCTGCATCAAAAAAACGTGACGGATATTTTTCGGAAAATTCAGCAAGCCCGGTACCAACCGCCATTGCAGCAGTGATTGCACAAATGCGTTTATCCTTTGCAGCAGCCTGCAGCATAAAATCACCGAAACAAGATGAAAAGTTTTCACCACCTACAGGAGGCTCACCAGTCACAGGATCAAAACGAGATATACCATGAAATATATCCGGCGATTTTTCAGCCTGTTCAAATCCTTTGCCCTTTACGGTATTGATATGCAGAACAACAGGAGTATTCATAGATTTTGCAGCCTCAAGCGCAGTGCAAAGCTGTTCTATATTATGACCGTCAATAGGGCCGATATATCGAAATCCGAGATCCTCAAACATTGTACTGTTATAGATCATGTTTTTAAGATTTGTTTTCAAATTATAGACTGCCTTGGCAAGCGGCTTTCCTAAAAGCGGAATATGCATAAGCGCACGTTCCGTACCAGCCTTGAACTTAACATAACGAGGGTTAGCCCGCATAACAGCAAAATAACGGGCAAGAGCGCCGACATTCTGCGAAATAGACATTTCGTTGTCATTCAGCACAACAATCAGTCGGCAATCAGAACGGCCGGCGTTGTTCAACGCTTCATATACCATACCACCCGTAAATGCACCGTCACCGACAACAGCAATGGTATAAGCATCGTTTTTCTTGATATGATTGGCTTGTGCAAGACCGTAAGCTGCTGACAATGCAGTGCTGGAGTGACCGGAATTAAACTTATCATGCTCACTTTCGGTTATTCTTGTAAAGCCCGACAATCCCCCGGGTTGACGGATTGTAGAGAAGCGGTCATAACGACCTGTCAGTAACTTATGCACATAAGACTGATGTCCGACATCCCATATAATGGAATCCCTTGGGGAATCAAAAACCTTATGAAGTGCAATTGTTAACTCAACAGCACCGAGGTTGGAGGCAAGATGACCACCATTAACACTCAGTGTTTCAATCAATGTATTTCTGATCTCCTGTGCAAGAACAGGCAACTGTTCTTCAGGGATTTTTTTCAGATCCGAAGGCGATTGAACCGTCGGTAAATATTTCATTTCCATTTTATACAGATCTGTTTACAAGCTGCAAAGCGAATGCTCGCAAAAATTCCGCTTGTTCTCCAAAAAAATCCAAAGCATTTACTGCGTTATTTGTATATTCCTCAGCAAGCATTCTTGCCTTTTGGGCACCAAGTAATGCAGGATATGTTGCTTTATTATTTATTTTATCACTCGACTCATCGTTGGAATCATCAAGAAGATCATCTACAATCTGAAAAGCCATACCGAGATTTTCGGCAAACTGCCCTGCCTTTTCAATCATCTCTTCAGAAGCATTGGCCGCTATGCAACCAAGCTGACATGCAGCCTTTATCAATGCAGCGGTTTTATACTGATCCATCAAAAACAAATCATCAATATTACAAGCTTTGTTTTCCATTGCAAGATCCACAAATTGTCCGCCGATCATCCCGTTAACACCGGCACACGTGGACAAAACACCAACAGCCTTCACGGCTGCTTCAGCAGAAACCTTTTTCTGTTCAGCAGCTTGTGCAAGCAAAGTGAATGCATGTGTCAACAAGGCATCACCTACAAGCAATGCACCGGCCTCGCCGAATTTTTTATGACTTGCGAGCTTGCCCCTACGGTAATCATCATTATCCATACAGGGCAAGTCATCATGCACCAAGGAATATGTGTGTATAAACTCAACTGCAGCAGCAAATTCGAGAGCATCTGCCGCACAACCACCACAGAGCTCACAAAATGCAAGACACAAAACAGGTCGCACACGTTTACCGCCACTTGATAAGGAGTAAAGAAGCATATCACGCATATCAGCCTTTGCATGCTCAGCATTAGGAACCAAGTCATTCAAAGCATTTTCAAACATCAGTGCATATCCTACGATATTCATTTCAGTCATCTTGCGCCTCCGCTTCATCGAGTGTCATAATTTTCAATTCGGCTTCCTTCAGGGCTATATCACAAAACGAAGATAACTTTGCACCCTTTTCAAAGAGTTTGACAGATTCATCCAATGAAAGATTGCCACCTTCGAGCTTTAAAACTATTTCCTCAAGCTGTTTAATTGCAGATTCATAAGTCATCTTTGCCATAAAACAACCTTCTTTCCGTTTCTATGATATGGAATCAACCGTACAATTCAAGTCGCCATCAGACATAGAAATCCGAACGGTATCTCCGATATTCAAATTCTGAACGGTTGATATTATATTATTCTCTTTGTATACAGCAGCATAACCTCTGCTTAATACTTTCAGCGGACTCAAAGCATCAAGCTTCGCAGCATTTGTAGCAAGCTTTTGTCTTTTTATATTCAAAAAGTCAGCTTGCGCAGCGCGAAGACGATGAGTAAGTAAATCTGTCCACTGTTTTTCATTCTCAAAAAATTGATCAGGTGAAGCAAAGCTACGCGCCTTGAGAAGTGATTCAAGATGTGACCGCTCATAGCTTATTTTTTCACTTACTAGTGTAAAAAGTGAAGTGTACAATGCAGCATTTTTCTTAACTTCTTCATTTAAATCCGGCGTAACAAGTTCAGCAGCTGCTGACGGTGTTGGCGCACGAAGATCAGCTGCAAAATCACATAAGGTAAAATCGCTTTCATGACCTACTGCAGACACAATCGGCGTTTTGCAATGATAAACTGCTCTGACAAGAGCCTCATCATTAAAAGCCCATAAATCTTCTATGGAACCGCCACCACGACCAACAATAATTACATCACATGCTTTTTTAGCATCCAGCGCAAGAATCGCCGAAGTAATTTCTCCGGCAGCAGAATCCCCTTGGACACTGACTGGACAAAAAATAACACAGGCAACAGGCCATCGACGCGATATAATATTAAGAATATCATGCACGGCAGCGCCGGTAGGCGAAGTTACAACACCGATTCGATTCGGATATTCGGGCAATTTCTTTTTATGCTGAATTGCAAAAAGCCCCTCGCCTTCAAGTCGTTTCTTTAATTGCTCAAAAGCAATTGTCAGGGCTCCAATACCATCAGGTTGAATATCTTCTGCATAAATCTGATATAGTCCGTCACGTTCATATACACTCACCCGACCGCGAACAAGCACCTTCATACCATTTTGCGGTGCAAAGCGAAGCTTCGCAGCACTCCTGCTGAACATAACCACCTTAACGGCAGCCTGTTCATCCTTCAGTGTAAAATACAGATGACCAGAACGATAATGTCCTGAAAAGTTAGAAATTTCTCCGCAGACCAAAATGTCTGCAAGACGTGTATCCGCATCCAACAGGCTTTTTACAAACAGATTCAATTGTGAAACGCTGATTGCAATTTTTTGCATTGAGTTCACCGGGTATTCATTAAATATGTCAAATAAGCAATCCCGGCTGCGTTATCTGAAGAATAAAATGGATCCGAAAAAACACAGTCAAAATGCTTTCTTAGTTCATCTCTGATAATCAGATCGGACATAACACCACCTGAAAACAGAATGGTCTTATCGGGATACTTTTGCTGGCAGTTTTCTGCCATAAGCCGTAATGCAGCTGCAATATATGCAAGACAATACGCTGCGATATCCGCAGGCGCTTCATCTTTATCAAGCATCTGACGACATTTGTTTTCAAGTCCGGACAGGCTCGGAGAGCCGTCTCTCATAAAAGGTTTGATTTTATATTTTTTATCACTTTGCATTGCAAGCTCTTCAAGGAAACGACCTGCAGGAAAATGCAACGACAGCATTTGCCCGACACGGTCAACAGCCTGTCCTGCTTTTAAATCCAAAGAAGTTGCAATTAAAGTTGTCTTTATTATTTTATGCGCATCAGGCTGCACCAATACCGCTTCCGTTGTTCCGCCTGAAACATGAAAAGCAATATGCTCTTTTTTCAACAAATCCTGCCTGTCGGCAGAATAGGCTGCAGCAGCAATGTGACCGCATTGATGTGAAAAATGATAAACGGGCACATGCATAGCACATGACAAGCCCTCAGCAAGTGTTTTTCCGACCATAAAGCAAGGCATATATGAGCCTTCCTCATCACGAGGAGAAACAGATACGCCAACTGCATCGATTGCGATCGACTTATCATCATAAAGCGCTTGCATCAGCTGCGGTAAATTCTGCACATGCTGAAAAACTGCATCACTCTGACGCAGTCCCACCTCACCGTTTTTCACCTTCAGTATCTGCCGTTGAAAGCCGACAATTCCTTTATCGGAAGAAAACAAAGAAAGGCTGGTTGTGTAATTGCTTGTATCAATTCCGAGATAACAGGACATCTTTCTTATTCAGCCGGAGCAGCAATTTCACGGGCAAGTGAGCCGAGAACACCATTGATAAACGATGCATCTTCAGTTGTTGCGTATTTCTTTGAAAGCTCAACAGCCTCATTGATAGAAACGGACACGGGGATATCATCAAAATACAGCATTTCACTTGCGGCAAGTCTCAAAACAGTCAAAGTGACTCTTGAAAGTCTGTTCAAAGACCACTTCTGCGAAAGCGCAGAAAGTCTTTCATCAATCCCTGCAATATTCTCCAGTGTGCGAACAGCAATTTCCATTGCAAAAGCATCCACTGCAAACAAGCCGCTTTCATCAGCAAACTCTGCAAGCTCCTGCAAAGTGCTTTCCGCATTGAACATTTTTTCAAAAAGCAACACAAAAGCCTGCTCGCGCATTTCTCGTCTCGTCATATCAAAGTCCCCTGTATACAATATTTTGCTGTATTATAACATATATATTTTTTATATACAAGTTTTTTTGCATATTTTCTTGTATATTTTTGCTTTTATGCAATAGTAAAGGTGTATCATCTGCACAATGATACACCCTTGAGTATTATTCAGCCTTTGTAAAGTTATGGCTGACACCGTTATAAACATTTTTCGGGACACGGAAAACATAATGACGCACAGTGCCTTCCCCGTCGCCGTCAGCAACAGCTCTTGTTCCGTTTACATAGAAAATGCAGCTATCAGTATTATAAGAAACAGAATCAATCGTATGTTTTGTTTCTGCATTTGCTTCTCGGACAGAAACAACAATAAGATTCCATGAATCATAAAAATCAGCATCCCTGTAAATCGTTTTGCCTTCAGGCATCTTTGTCATTTCGTCATACAACGCTACAGCCTTTGTAATATCATCAGGTTTTTCTTCGGTAGCAAAAAATGAAATAAACTCGGATGCCGTCTGAATAATTTCAGGAGTAACAGCAACACTGACATGCGAAAGATAGTCAGCATCTTCAACTACATAATCAAGATAACACATCAGCATACCCGGAATAAGTTTCTGCATTGCATTCGAGGGTTGCACAATATATCTGTCATTCCCTGTAGTAGTTTCTGCATCTGCATCAACTGCATTCGTCATCACGTCACCATCGGTCAACATTCCGTTCCCATTGCCGCACGCCGTCAATGACAAACAAATCATAACCAATGCAAGAATCACAATAAAAAACTTTTTCATAAACAAGACTCCTTTTACGTTGTAATAATAAAATACACAAAAAAGTTAAATTATGCTTTACTTTTTATCTGAACAGGGGTAAAATGTAATAAAACTAATCAAAATGGAGACAAAGAATGAAATCTCTTAAAGAATTATACTGCATCGGACGCGGTCCGTCAAGCTCTCACACAATGGGACCTGTCAAAGCAGCAAAGCTTTTTGCAAGTGAAAACACCGATGCGGATCATTATGAAGTTACATTATACGGCTCTTTGGCCTTGACCGGAAAGGGACATCAGACCGACCGTGCTATAAGAGAAACTTTTGAGCCTGTTCCATGCAGCATTGTCTTTGATGAAGAGAATGAAAGCATGCCGCATCCAAACACGATGGATATGAGAGCATATAAAGACAATCAGGAAATCGCATTTATGCGTGTTTACAGTGTCGGAGGTGGTGCGATAAAGGTAGAAGGCAGACCTGATATTGATACGCCTGACATCTATCCTGAAAACAGCTTTAAAGAAATTGCAGCATTCTGCATTGAACACAACATGCGAATTTCCGATTATTGTTTTTTGCGTGAAGGCGAAGAAATAAAAGCACATCTTGCAACCGTGTGGCAAACCATGAAGCATTGCATTGCTGCAGGACTTGCTGCTAACGGTGAACTCCCCGGTGGGCTTCATGTTGAAAGAAAGGCGCAGTATCTGTTTAATCAACGCCATATTGATGAAAGCGAAGCAACAAGAGAAAACCGCCTTGTTTGCGCCTATGCTTACGCAGCAAGCGAACAAAACGCAGATGCAGGCATTGTTGTCACAGCGCCTACCTGCGGTGCCTGTGGGGTTGTACCGGCATCCTTATATTACACACAAATTAAAAAAGGCTTTTCGGATGATGACATCATCCGTGCATTGGCAGTCGGTGGCATCATCGGTAATCTTATCAAGACAAATGCAACCATTTCAGGTGCAGCATCAGGCTGTCAGGCTGAAATCGGCTCCGCCTGTTCAATGGCGGCTGCTGCACTTGCAGAATTATATGAAATGGGCATCGGGCAAATTGAATATGCTGCAGAAGTTGCAATGGAGCATCACCTCGGCCTTACATGTGACCCGATTCACGGTCTTGTGCAGATTCCCTGCATTGAAAGAAATGCAGTTGCTGCCATGCGTGCCATCAATGCCCTGAGCCTTGCCAACTTCCTTTCCGGTTCGAGAAAGATAAGCTTTGATATGGTTGTTGAAACCATGCATGAAACAGGCAGAGATCTTGCTTATCAGTATCGTGAAACAAGTGAAGGCGGTCTTGCAAAATTGTATCAGAAGAAAAAAATGAGCATCAAAAGACAAATGCCATGATTTTGTGTGCAAGAATCGGCTCGCTGTATCTTCATTAAAAACTGTAAATATATACGGCGGCAATTCTTTGCCGCTGTTTTTTTTACTTCATCAAAGCTCTGAATTTTTGAACAGCATCAGCAAATGCATCCTCTTTGCTTTTATAAACAAACCGATGCGCAAGCTTTTCCTTTGTCAGATCTGACAAACCGTCAAAATCAACAAGATGCGGCTCCAAAGTAACAAAGAAATCACCTCTGTATTCATTTTGGTGTGCACACAGAGTTTCTCTTATTTTCGCATCACCGCAACCGGCAGGCACGATCTCACCAAGTTCTAACGCATCTTTAATATGAAAATATGCAATATATTTTTTTAACAAATCATACGCATGCGGATACGGATCATATCCTGATAATCTGAAATTCCCCATATCAAAACAGCATTTCAATTCTCCGTCGAAGTAATTCAACAATTCCTTGCACTTTTCCGGTGAATCACCGTAAAGATGTGCTTCATTTTCAAGGCACAATTGTTTATTATATCGCTGTGCAATAAGAAGCATTCGTTCGATATTATTAAATACCGCTTTTTTATAAGCATCAGCAGACATGGTTAACGGCTTAAAAAAACTGAACACGCGAATCAAATCACAGGATACAACTTCAGCAACATTGCAAATATGCTCAACTGTATGCTCATATTCGTCCATATTACAATCTGCAGTAATCTTACCAAGAGGAGAACCGATTGACGATACTTTTATATTGTTTTCATGCAGCAGCACAGCAAACTTTTCAGCTGCCTCCACAGCCCATTGAGAAACATTCAATCCGTCTGCATTCCGTAACTCAATAAAATGCAGGTCATTTTTCTGCAACCCCTGCAATTGTTTTTCAAAAGAAGTTGCATATTCATCTGCAAATGCCGACAGAAGGAACATAACAACACCTCCGCAGTCATTTAATGTTTATATTATAATTTCCATAAGCTGTTATGTCAACTTGGAACAATAGATTGACATATATCATTTTATTGTGTAAAATGAACTCATATTTTAAAAGGAGGATCACTCTATGAAAAAGAAAAAGGAGCCATCACCTTCCACTGCAATACGCCACCCGAATGCAATCGGCATCAAAGAAGGCATCGGCTACATGTTTGGTGACATAGGCAACCTTCTGGTTCTGACATTCATTTCAACGTTCCTTAAGGTTTTCTACACCGATAGTCTGATGGTCGGATTTGACGCAGACAAGGTTTATAACGATATTACGGTATTGTTCCTTATTGTCAGATTATGGGATGCCATCAATGACCCGATGTGGGGATTGCTCGTTGATGCAAGAAAGCCTACAAAGGATGGCAAATTCAGACCTTATATCAAGGTCGTTTGCATTCCGCTTGCAATATCCTGTATTCTTTGCTTCCTGAACATCAGTCAGTTTGTCAGCAATTACACCGTTCTGCTTGCCTTTGCTTATATTACATATACGGCATTCGGCATGCTTTATACGGGTATGAACATCCCCGACGGCTCCCTTGCTTCCGTTATCACAGATGATCCCAAGGGCAGAACCTTACTCTCCACATTCCGTTCAATTGGTGGCGGTGTCGGCGGAGCTATGCCGACTCTTGTTGGACAGGCACTCATTTACAGCAAAATCGAACAGGCAGACGGAACCGTTGCTTCACAGTTCAGCGACAAGCGTGCATTTATTCTTGTTCTCGTGTTCTCTGTTGCATCTGCTGCAATGTACATGACTTGCTTCAAAACAACAAGAGAAAGAATTCAATCCCCTCCCGAAAAGAAGAAAATCGACATCAAAAAGACCTACGGCTCACTGTTTAAAAGTCTGCCATTCATGATGGTCATGATTTCCGGCGTTCTCATCAGCGGTCTTCTGCAATTCGGCTCCTTTAATCAATATTTGTACAAAAACTATTTCGGCGATTCCAATCTTGGTATCTTTAACACACTGTGCACCTATGCACCCATGGCAGTGATGATTCCGTTTGTACCGAAGCTTGCAGAAAAATTCGGCAAAAAAGAACTTTGTGTATTTGGTCTTTTCCTTTCATCCGCTGCGTCCATTTTCAATGCAGTATTCCTTCCCGGCAAAATTCTGTTCTTCGTTATGCAGGCACTCATCGGTCTCGGCTATTCATTCATGAGCATCACAAACTGGGCAATTGTTATGGATTGCATCGACTATCACGAATATACCACCCACGAAAAGAGCGAAAGCGCAATTTACGCCGTCTATACTTTTGCAAGAAAGGTCGGTCAGACAATTGCAGACTCCGGTGGAATGCAGCTTCTTAAAAAGACGGGATACAGTGACAAGCTCAAGGATACAGTTACAACCGCAAAAGGATCTGTCGGTCATAACATTTACAAGATGTGCACAATTGTTCCCGCTATTGTATACAGCTTAATTCTGATTCTTACAATCATTTATCCGCTTTCCAAGAAAAAGCTGATTCCGATTCAGAAGGAACTGCAGCAAAGACGTGCAAAAGCGCTTGAAGAAGCACAGATTGCAACAGCTGAATAAACAAAATTTAAAGCCGTGGCTTTGCGCCACGGCTTTTTTCATGCTGCAATTTAATTAAAGAAATGAGCAAAGAATGTCATCAAAGCGTTATAGATTTTCTTAAAGAAATCAAAAATCTGCTCAAACAAATTCTTAACATCCTGCTGCGAATCATCAGAATTATAACCCGGTAAGGTCACATTATTATCTGCAGGTGCATCATCAACCGTAAACTCACAAATTAAGGGCATTATAACTGTCATAAGCACCAATTCAAGTCCACTCATTCGACTGATTGCATCACCTGTATAAAGCAGCAAATCAGCATCAAGATTATACCCGAGCAACTTAGTTACAAAAGAGAGTACTGCAGCATATTCCTCAGCCGTAACATCAGCGAGGGCATAATGCAGAACAGCAGCAAGACCTCTTGTTACAAGCAGCACTTCAGCACTATAGCCCGGGAAGTTTTCGTCACCAACAACCTCCGCCTGATAGATTTCAACAGCAATGTCGATAAGATCTGCATAATCACTTTCCGGAATAGAAATGCCATATTCACCGAGATATGCTTCAATGCTCATTTCGCCTTCTTGTGCATCTTTTGCATAAACAGGCCAGACAAGTGCTTCGGTTGCTTTATCAAGAACCCTTGTCATGAGTTCATACATCTGTGCATCCGTTTCTTTATCAAGCTTCAAAAGCTTCAAAACAGTTGCAGTTTTTGCATAAGAAAGCAAGGTGGCACGAATACCGATCCATGTACAAAATTTAGAATAGCTTGTCATGTCCGTTGCGGCAAGCGCAAGAGCTGCTTCGGTAATCCCTTCAGGCAGCAACGAGGTGTCAATGCTTTGAATTCTTCTTGTTTCAAATCTGACATCATCTGCAAAAGTAACAACACGATAAGGGCATGGATAACAGAACAGTGAGCCCGTGACAACATCGTACAAAGCTGAGCCATCTGCTGCTGTGTAAAGAGAAATATCATGATCATGCGTGTGTCCGGTAAAAATATATTTCACACCATTCGTAGCAAGAATCTCTGCAAGATCAATATCCTTGGTAACAATTGCAGTAGAATGCAGCTGCTTCGCAAAAATGAAGTGTTCAGTCAGATTATGATGCATCATGGCTATCATTTTTTTACCGTCTTCTTTTGCAGCTACACACTGCTGACGAATCCATCCTGCTCGCTCTGCAGTCATGCCGTGAGGACTTTCCCCGGCCTGTGTGCTGTCAATTGCAAGAAGTCTGTATTCTGAATTCAAGTCAACCACATAAGAAGCTGATTGCGTATCCCTTGCAAACGCATCTTCATAACCAAAGGCTGCGTAAATCGATGCAAACTCACTTCTTGTAACATCAAACAGATCATGATTGCCCGGTATAACAAAAACCTGTTTTCCGCTTTTAGCTTCAAAGGCTTCAAGAAGTTCTGCCAATTGTGTATGTTGCTCAACAGTACCATTATTTGTAATATCCCCCGGCAAAAAAACGACATCACTTTCATCTTCGGCCGCAATATCGAGATATGCATGTACCAATGCAACCGCTTCTTCAATCATCTGACCACCATGTCCCGCATGAAAAAAGTCAGCATTTACATTATTATGCTTTACAGCCGGTTTTGTGGCTGCTTCAGGATTAAAATGTAAGTCGTTTGCAACCGAAACAACCAACGGATCCTCAGCAGCAAAAACTGTAAAGCTGAAGCTTGAAAAAACCAGAACCACAGCAAGCATTACAGAAATAACTTTTTTCACAAATATCGCTCCTTTAATATAGCATATGGTTTTTTTATTCTTTATCAATATGTTCGTCAATAATAATTATTCAACATATATTCAATTCTGCTTATTTCACAATCAAATTCATTTACATTTGTACAATATTTACACCAAAAAAAACAGAGAGACCGCAGTTTATTCGGTCTCTCTGTTTATTAAAGCTTACTTACCTAACCCTTCAAAAAATGCTTTGATTTCTGCAAATATCATCTTAAACCAAGCAATTATGCTTTTAAAGAATTCAACAAGTCCATTTGATGCAACTCCATCTTCATCAAGCACAGAATCAAAATTCAGATTCAGGAAATCAGCAAGCTGATTACCGAAACTCTTAACCGACTCATCCTCGCTGAATCGAAGAAGACTTAACAGGAAGGTCCAGGAGCCGTTAAAATCCTTAAGGAAGTTGGACGTTCCTTCACTTGCAGCATAACCGCCGACATAAATCCAATACAGAACAGCAAGAATGTTATCACTGCCATATTCACCCTGCTCGGTCAGCTTCTCAAGTGTTTCAAATACACCTGACAATGTTTCGCGTTCGGTTGCATCGAATTCATTTTCTTCACAAATCAAATCAACAATAACATCTTCATTATTCTTATAGAAAATAATCTCAAGGGCATAACGAAGCAGAATCGTCAACAGATCTGCGCTTGCGCCTTCAACAACATATATGATTTCACCGGTCGCTGAGACTTTTTCACTCTTACCGCCAACAAGGAAATTGAGCACGGACTCATCTTCAGGTAATTCAAATCCTGTATCCTCAAAGACATCAGCAAGCAGGCCGATCAACAAGTCGTTAATATCAATCTCAGATTCAAACTGAAGATTGTAAATCGGACGAATTGTATCAAGCAGTACAAAGACAGCATGAAGCACATTTTCAATTGCATCAGCAAGCATGCCCGATTGTGCATAATAGAGAATATTCGGCAGAATATTGAACAATTCAACAGCGGGATCAGCATAAATCTTATCAAGGAGATTAAAGATGGGGACAATGATATGACGAAGCATGTTCCCCTCATCCGTTGCCGCATCGGTAATATACTGTTCAGCGCTTACAAGATCAGCTGCATCACAGCCTAGCGCCTCAAGAATGGGCACAATACCGTATGCGTATCCTTCGTAGCCAAATGCGGTGATCTGACCGTCCAGAATGACAATATCCTTATCGGCAAGAATGAATGCGAGAAGATTATTGACAGGAGCCAAGGCTACGCAAAGAGCATCCAGGAAGCCGTCCTTGTCACCGTCCGCAAAGCCCCACTGCGTTTCGTCAGTTACCTCATTCCAGGAAGAAATATCCATATTAAGTAGATAAAGAATTTCTTCATAGCCGTCAATATCTGTAACAAGATCACGGATTTCAACAACAATCTTTGAAAGATTTTCGTTTCTGTAGATTTCACCGCCAACAAGGTCACTGAGCATTACATCAAGCTTCTGCATTCCAAGCAAATAGAAAATATTGTCAATAAAGTCAGAGAGATTATCAACAATATACTGTGCATCTTCTTTAGCCCATGCCTTTGTGTAAACAACCTGAGCAGATTTCACAGGCGTTGCAGTTGCAACAGAAATAGTTTGCATATTATATTCCTGCGGGAAACACAGCTCTGCAATTGCTGCCACAACATCCTCCGGAGAAGTTCCGATATTTGCAACAATTTCAGCAAGAGTATCATCCAGGGGCTCAAACGGCTCATCTTCGTCATTAAAGGCATTCAGTGCCTGCTCGACAAAGTCGTGGTTACCGAGTGCACAAGCAAGATAACGAAGAACAACAAACATAACATCACCACGATTTGCCTGCACATAATATCTTGTTCCCGTCGAATTTGCAGAGGGAAGCTGCACCATTTCACCAAGAGAAGCCAGGTAAGAGTTTTCACTTACGGGAAGTCTGACATCAATCTCAAGCATTCTCAGCAGAACATCCAGCAAACCGCTGATGCTGTAAAGATCGGCACCATACAGGATATCATCCTCATCTTCAGTCAACATATCATAAACGCTCAGATCGATCGAATCCTTGGTAACATCCACTGTCTTATGCACCCAGGAGGTGCCAACTGTTACATCAATGTCATAGTGAATGGAGGTTGACAAGGCCTTCAACCATTGTTCAAGGAAACCGAATTCCATATAATATGCCAGATTCGGCAGCATCTCTGCAATGGTCGCAAGAGGTGCATTTGCAACAGTATTTTCGACCCAATTGCAAAGAGGATAGAGAATTGCATCAAAATAGTCATCCGTGCTTGTATAAGTATTAAAAGTAGCAGAATCAGTCAGAGCTGTTATACCGAGAGCCTCAAACAAAGGAATAATCGTTTCATCATAAGCATCAACTGCATTGACCGTCAGCTTCACCTTCAGATCACAGCCGGAAATAACATCCTCAGTAGCCTGTTTAGAGAAGGAGTGTTGTGTAAACAAGGGTCTGGCAGCAGGATAAAGACCGCGGAAGGAATTACCCATTGCATCAATGAAGCTGTCTTTATCCGTTACACCCCAATACAGATAGTTTTCGGCTGTTTCATCCTCAAGCTCAACCTTTGACCAATCCGCACCGGCCGCCTGCAAAACAGCCTTTGCCTGCGGATACTTTTCAGCGTCTATGATACTTGCAAGTGCCTTCGGCTGCAGATACAATCCAAAGGATTTGATCATAGACTCAATGACATCGCGTGCTTTACCCCTGAAGGTGATGGTGATGCCGAGAACCTTGATAGAGGCCTCTTCTTCAATTGCCTCTTCAAGCTCCTCACAAGCCTTCACATAAGTGCTTTCAATGAGAGAGTTAATAATTTCATCATTATACAGCTCTTCCGCAATCAATGTACGCAGTGTGTCATCAAGAGGCTCATCGAGCCCAAGAACATATGCAAAATCATTACCGAGAAGTACATTATCAATCTTCTCAACGATAGCATCCATCTTTTCTTGCGTGACAACATAGTCTTCTGCAGGACTTTCATCCCTCGCAACATCATCCTCACGAACAACACGAGTCGGATATTCAACAGCGCTGCTTTCAAACACAGAGAATGCATCATTCTTGATAAAATTCTGTTGCTGTTCTTTAATAGCCAGATAGTATGCATATTTATCCTCAAGTTCAGCAGACAATTCATCAAGCAATTCGTCATAAATAACAGCCTCTACAGCAGAGCATGCATTTCCGATTGCACGGAAGTTAAGCATATTGACGCGACTTCCCTGCTCTTCATACGGTGCAATCACTGCATCAAGCTCAGAATCAAGACGAGCGATGGTAAGTTCATCAAAGCATGCATCAAGAAAGCTTTCAACAGCATCAAATCGTTCTTCACCAAGAACAGCAACCATCGCCTTTGCCGTGTATTCCTCAAGCAAGGAATTCCAAAGATCACGGCCTTCTTCATAATAATCAAACAGGAGAACATTGGTTGAGAGCGAAGCTATATCTGTAGTAAGAAGCGTATCTGTAAAGAAGGCGTCAAGAAGATTGTCTTCCACCTGCATGAATTCAGAGAAGATTTCAACATTGTGACGAAGCATAAACAAAGACATAAATGCATGAACATCTGCAATGCCGAAGCCGTTTTCTGTTGTAATGGACGCATAAGAAGCATCGTCGTAATAAAGAACTATATTATAATGCATGAGAAGCTCGGCATACAGAGCTGCAAACTCTTCAGCCGACATCGCAAGAACATCGTCAGCAGAATAATGACTTGCCTGTTCCTCAAAGAATGCAAACCAATAAGCTGCAATATCCTGTTCTGCTACTGCAACAAGGCTGTCAAATTCGACATTATTGCCAACGGCAACCTTATCCTTTGCACCGACAAAGTTGCTGTTCATAAGAGTCAGAGTACCGCTCTTACCGATCATGCTTCCGACATTGCTGTCGCCTGTTACATTCAGTGCATACACCCAGCATTCGGAAACAGTACCCTTGTCTGCATTACCGACAAGGCCACCAACATTGTTACCTTTTGTCTGCAGCTGAACACGTTCAGCATAGGAACCCGCAATGCTGGCACCGCCATTCAACAGACCGACAAGACCGCCTGTTTCAATTGCTCCGGTAGACGAACAAACTACGGTAATATTTTCACTGCCGCAGTTGACCATGTTTGAGCCTGCACGAAGTGCATAAGCAAGACCGCCAACATATCGATTTGCAGTAATCACAATATCCTTGGTAAAGGTATTTACCAGCGTCATGCTGACATCGCTCATATCACCGATTGCACCGCCAACACGTTGTGTACCGTTGATTTCAAGATTTTCAGCAGAACAATTGCGAATCGCACAGGGATTTGCAGAGGACTGACCAATCAGGCCGCCTGCATATTCACCGTTGCTTACGATGGCATTCTGCGTCTGCGTACCAACAACGCTGCATCCTGCAATTGTTACATTACCTTCTGTTTTGCCTGCAAGTCCACCCACATAAGATGCACCATTGAGTTCAACACCGGTCAATCTGCAATTTTCGACATTACCTCTGAGCACACCGACCAGACCGCCGACATAACTTTTGGTCGAAGATACACTCACATTATTCAGGCCAAGATCCTTCACAGTGAAGCCTGCAGCAGTTGCACCGAAGAAGCCTGCATCATTCGCAGCGGCATTGATATACAGATTTGCAACAATGTGATTGTTGCCGTCAAACACTCCTGCATATTTTTTGCTGTCTGTACCGATGGATTTCCACGGCTTATTCTGCAGATCAATATCCGCCATCAATCTGGCTTTCGCAGTTGTATTCCCTGCGTTGACATGTTTTGTGAACCATTCGAGCTGATAAGCAGTATAAATTTCAAAATATCCGTCTTCAGAAATCAGCGGTTCTGTCGCTGTCGGATCCACAACGGGCCATCCGTTTATGTAATCTTCGTTATACTGCTGCCAGATGTTGGTAACTTCATTCATTCTTTCAGCCAGAGTACCGTCGGCAACTTCAGAAGCATCGGTAATATTTACAGCATCTGCATTGTCAGATTCAACACCTGCTGTTGCGCAACCGATGCGAGGCAGATCAGCAACCGCACTTGCATAACAATCAGTGATTGTTCCGCTCGATTTGATACCGACAAATGTGCCGACATATGCAGCATCCGATTCAATTGCAGCAGCATTGACATAACATTCACTGACCGTGTGTGCTGCATTGTTCATATTACCTGCAAATCCGCCAACCTCTTCGCCGACAGAAGCTACGGTAACATCATTTGCATAGCAATAAAGAATTGTGTTTGCACTGTCCCATCCGATAGTGCCTGCAAAACCGCCAATCTTGACATCCGTTGTTTCAGAATCTGCATCCGAGCGAACATCCGTACAAAGCACATAAGACTTTTGCACAGTTGAGCCGCCGCCGAGAGCACCGATAAAACCTGCAACACGAATATAACCTGCAACATCAGCATCCGTTACAAAACAATCGTTAATTACAGCTTTTGCGGAAGTGAAGCCTGCAAAGCCGCCGGCATTGGATTCTGTGGTTTTGTCAGCATATACATTTGCGTTATCAACATAACAACGTGTGTAAGTAGCGGATGCACTGCTGTCACCGACAAAACCGCCAATGTTATAGGTTCCTTCAACTGCAACATCTGTCACATGGCAATCCGTCAAAAGAACAGTAG
>JAZOWJ010000035.1:0-8670 GCA_045659125.1 Acutalibacteraceae bacterium | reverse complement strand
CCCTCTTCCATGGCAATATCTGCACGCACCTTGGCGATTTTTTCGTAATCCATGTTTTCGCTCGGCTGACTGAGCTCTTCATCAAGCTTACGAAGCTCTGCAAGCTTCTTTTCGCTCAGGTCATATGCACTGATGGCAGGGTTGCGAAGGTTTGCACAGGTGCAGGCTTCATCGAGCAGGTCGATAGCCTTATCAGGCAGAAATCGGTCTGTAATATAACGTTCCGACAAAACAACCATCTTATAAAGCAGGTTATCGGAAATACGCACACGGTGATATTCTTCGTATTTATGCTTAATGCCCTTGAGCATTTCGTGTGCTTCCTCGACGGAGGGCTCCTCCACCTTTACGGGCTGGAATCGGCGCTCAAGTGCGGCATCCTTTTCGATGTGCTTGCGGTATTCGGTAAAGGTAGTGGCACCGATGACCTGCACCTCACCACGCGACAAGGCAGGCTTGAGAATGTTTGCGGCATTCATGGAGCCTTCTGCATCACCAGTACCGACAAGAGTGTGTACTTCGTCAATAAACAGAATGATATTTCCCTCTGCCTTGACCTCTTCGATGAGTCCCTTGATGCGGCTTTCAAACTGACCGCGGAACTGAGTACCTGCAACCAAGGCTGTCAGGTCAAGCAGATGAATTTCCTTGTCTGCCAGCTTTGCCGGCACTTCACCTGCAGCAATGCGGATAGCAAGACCTTCCGCAATGGCAGTTTTGCCGACACCGGGCTCACCGATGAGGCAGGGATTATTTTTAGAACGGCGGCACAGAATCTGAATCACACGGGCAATTTCGTTATCTCTGCCGACGATAGGATCGAGTTTATCTTCCTTTGCGCGTTTGGTAAGGTCAGTGCAATACTGACCAAGGAATTTGCGGCTATCTTCCTTTTTCTTGGGTCTTTCGCGTTTTGCACCGGGACGGTGGCGAGGCTTCTCACCTTCCTCAACCAATTCAGCAGGTAAGTCAACCTCATCATCATTTTCTTTGGAAACAAGGCCGTGCTCACCAAACAGGTTCTGCAAAAACGGCAATGTGGAAGCACCGCCGTTTTCAAAGGCATCGCCATCGGCCATATTGCCGAAAACATCACCGAACTGATCATTGAGCGCATCAAGATCCTCTTCGGTAACACCCATTTTACTCATCATATCCTTGATGGGACCGATATTCAGTTCCATCGCACACTTGATGCAAAGACCCTCCTGCGTGGTCTTATCCCCTTCAATTTTGGAGATAAACACCGCTGCGGGTCGCTGCTTGCAACGGGAACAAAGTTTAAAATTCATAAAATTTCCTTTCGCGGGGGTTGTTTTTTATTTTCTCTTATTTTTTATTGGAAAATCTTTCCTTGAACTGACGGAAGGTTTCGGGCAGATAAAATGCAAAAGCAACAAAGGTGAGAATGACCGAAATCACAACAAGCACTTTCATGAGCATGTCGGGCAGAGTAAACAGATTGCGGAATGCACCGACCTCGGGACCGAAGCCGACGATAACGACCATAACAAGATAGAACACCATGGTTGCAACCTTACCGGGCATTTCTGCAGCACCGGGACGGATTTCAAATGCAAGCATAACAGCACCGCCGATGAGCATGATGAGTTCTTTTGCAACAAACAGCAGGAATACCCACGCAAAGGCATGGATGCTTTCATTTTCAGCCTTCCAGAACACATAAAACAGAACAATAGCCAGCGTGATCTGTGTCAGCTTGTCGGCAATGGGGTCAAGAATTTTTCCCAATGCGCTGATCTGATTGAATTTACGGGCAATTTTGCCGTCAAAGAAGTCGGAAAGGCCGGACAGAGCAAGCACGACAACAGCCCAGATTGCTTCGCCCTTCAAGAACAGAACGGCAATGATAGGCACCATAATGATGCGCAGTGCCGAAAGCAGATTCGGAATTGTCCAGACATTGTCAAAGAGGTCGCCGGTTTTCTTGTGTTTCTGAGGATTTGTGTTTGCCATTTTTATATTCCTTCCTTTCACGCATTCTGCATCTGAGTGTCGCCGTTGATTGTGATTTCCGCAAACAATTCGGGAGATACGGTTTCGACCCAAGCACAGATTTTTGAATTTTCAACAGCAGCTGTCAATGTATCATTGATATTATAATCAGCCGCAAAATTTAACAAAAGTACAAAGACTGCCAGCGGAATGACCGAACGCAGAACACCCAAGGCAGCACCGAGGAAACGGTTGACGGGCTGTTTTTTGTCTTTATAGACAGCTTTGTCGATCAGCTTCACAATCAAGCGAAGAACGACGAAGAGCACATAGAACACAACAACGGTAGCAAGCAGGGACAATACCGAAAGACAGAAGGGCTTGATGTAATTGATTTCCAGATTCTCAATACTGAAAAAGGCTGCTGCATCCCCTGCTGCGGCTGCAGCTGAATCAAGAATGCCGTAGCTTTCCACCATGGCAGCCACACCATCGGGAAGCTGCTCAAGAATGCCGTTGAGAATCATCTGCGGATCACTGTTAGTCAGCGATTCAGGCAGTGTGGACTGCACCTTTGCAAGCACGGGATTTCGCAGCACACTGTCATAAGCAAACATTGCGATCGGATCTGCAAAAATCTTAGCAGCGATGAGTGCACCAACCGCAGAAAGAATGCTCATGAGTGACAGAAAAAATCCCTTTCGGGCACCGATAAGCGCCGATATTACAACCACGGCAATCAACAAAATGTCAATAATATAGTTTTCCATTTACCAAAGACCTCCTTGGATCTTTCAGAATAATGTACAGCATAAATGTTGCGAAAATGTTAAATACTTATAAATCAATTGGCAACATCTTCGGTCTGCGCAAGTCGGCTGTGTACAGACCAAACGGAAAAACCGTTCTCATGCAGGCAAAAAACACGCGTTCCGACAACCTGCAGCCGTTCAATACCATAAATCGAATGTGCTTCACCGGTAAAATCACCCTTGCGGTCATAAATGGTGACATTCTTTTCATCAGCAACGGCAAAATATTTTTTATCCAAGCTCAGATGCGATACATTCGGTGAAACGGAAGCAGGATCGAGAATGCATTTTCCGTTTTTATCCCATGCATAGACACGGTGATTGACCTCATCCACATAACCGCTGGACAGCAGCACGGATACCTCACTGCCATGCACAACATCAAAGCTGAGCAGGGATGCAACGGAATATTCCAGCATGGTTTCGCAAGCACCGTCTTCAATGTAAGCAACAAAGGAATCGGTGACGAGCGCCAGAGTATCATCCTTCATAAAATCAATGGCAAGGATGGTGACGTCCTTGTAATCCAATGTGTAAATCGGTTGCGCTGTTCCGCGTTCAAAAATCTGCAGCTGGCTTACATAGCCTGCGCTTTCACCACCTGCCAATGCAACAGCATAACGATCTTTGCCGTCGGAAAGTGCAATATGGGTGATAAAATTCTTTGCACTGCCCCATTCAAACTGCAGGCTGCCGTCTGCTGCATATACATACAATTTGGATTGGAAGCCGTCATCTGCCAGTGTTGCAACGGCATAATTACCGGTTGCGCCGACTGCAGCTGTCAGCAGCTCGGAATTTGCAGTGTATTCATTAAAAACGGCTGCATTGATCTCAATGCGGTAATTGGGGGTGCCGCGGTCATAAACAAGAAATTCGCGGTCACAAAAAGCAAAAGCGGGATTTCTGTAGGAGTGCTGTGCACTGCGTGAGATGCTGCCGGCTGCATCAAAGTACAGCATATCGCTATCCGTAAGCACGGCAATGCCGGATTCATAAGCCGCCATGTCTGCAACGGCTGTGGATGCAACGGAATAAAGAATGTCCCCCTCCGGCTCCACGGTCAATGTGTCTGCTGTATTCTCTGTGCCGGAAGAACCGATAATCACACGTGCTGCAGCAAAAACAAGAATGCCGAACAGCAAAATCATGCCGATTGTCTTCACAACATCCGTACTCTTTTTTTTGTTATCTTCCTGTCGGTTTGCCACAATGCCGACTCCTCTCAATAATAAATTCGATTCAGATACAGTCCGTCGCCCGGCACGGTAATGCCTGCCTGCAGACGGTCCTTGGATTCAATAATTGCAGGAATGGAATCGGGTGCAATCTTTCCCGCCGCAATATAAAGCAGAGTGCCGGTCATAATGCGGACCATGTTATACAAAAAGCCGTCGGCACCGAAGGTAAAAATAACTTTATCGCCTTCACGGCGGACATCAGCCCTTGAAATGGTGCGGACCGTGGTTTTTGCATCACTCCCTGCTGCCATAAAGCAGGTAAAATCATGCGTTCCGAGCAAGTCTTTCGCCTGCTTGTCAAGGAAATCCGCGTCCAGCGGATATTTATAGTGATAAGACCGCTTGTGTAAAAACGGATCACGCACAGGAGCATTCCACACCACATATTCATATTCCTTTCCCTTACAGGAAAAACGGGCATGGAAATCATCATCAACCACTTCGCACGACAGCACAACAATGTCAAACGGAAGATATGTATTCATTGCCGCAACAACATTTTCACACGGATAAAACCGAGGCGCCTTGAAATTGCAGCAATAGCGGTTGGCATGCACACCTGCATCCGTGCGGCTGCAGCCGTTGACAACAGGCGCTTCACCAAACATTCTTGCCGCGGCCTGCATAATACACTGCTGCACGGATATTGCATTTTCCTGAAACTGCCAGCCGTGATAGGAACTGCCGTCATAGCGGATGGTGAGAAGATAATTTGTCATCAGATCACCTTCTCAAACAAAATGAACGAGCCCGGATTCACATAAGATGTAACAATCACTGCTGCGAAGCAAACAAGCGTGACAGCAAGCATTGCAAAATCTCTGCCCGACAGCTTCATCACACGCAATCTTGTGCGCTTATCATCACCGCCGTAGCAGCGTGCTTCCATGGCAAATGCAAGCTCATACGCACGGCGGAAGGAATTTACAAACAACGGGACCAGAATCGGCACAAGCGCTTTGGCTCTTTGCACAAGCGAGCCTGTTTCAAGATCAGCACCTCTCGCCTTCTGGGCAGACATGATAATGTCGATTTCTTCAATCAGAGTAGGAATAAAGCGAAGTGCGATGGTCATCATCATGGCAAGTGAATGAACGGGGATTTTCAGCTTTTTCAACGGTGAAAGCAGTCGTTCAATGGCATCAGTAAGCAATGTGGGCGATGTGGTGTAGGTCAGCAGGGTGCTCATAAGAATCAGCGAAACAATTCGCACAGCAATGAACACGGCCGAGAACACACCGCCTGTTGTGATTTTAAAATCCCAGCTTTCCACAGGATGCCACAGCACTTTGCCGTCATCATTGTAGAAAATCTGCAGAAATGCAGTAAAAACAAGAATCACAAGAATCATCTTGAGTCCTTTGAGAATGGTCTTAAACGGAATGCGGGACAAAAGCACCCATGCAACCGACATGACAAACATCAACAGCAACGAGAAGAAATTGCGGCACAAAAACAGGGCTGCAATGTTCAGCACAAGCAGGATGATCTTCATTCGCGGATCAAGCTTATGAATGAGCGAAGTGCCGGGAAAATACTGACCGATGGTAATATCACGGATCATACTGTTCCCTCCTTTTTGCCGAGCAAAGGCAGCAGCATTTTTGCCGCATCTGCAACGGAATAAACACCTGTATTGACGTCATAACCCATTTCCTTGAGTCGGACGGCAATGCGTGTAACGGCAGGCACATCCAGTCCCATTTCAATGAGCTGTTGGGCGCAGCTGAAAACGGCATCCACCGTTCCGTCCATTGCAATGGAGCCCTTGTTGAGCACAAGGATGCGATCAGCAACCGCTGCAACGGTTTCCATACTGTGGGAAACAAGAAGGACGGTAGCCCCTGTTGCGGCACGGTATTTGTCGATCATATCCATAATTACCTTTCTGCCGATGGGGTCAAGCCCTGCTGCAGGCTCGTCCAGAATGAGTACCTCGGGCTTCATGGCCATAACACCGGCAATGGCTGCACGGCGCTTTTCACCGCCCGAAAGGTCGAAGGGAGATTTATCGAGTAATTCCGAGGGAAGACCGACAATGCTTGCCGCTTCAAGAACACGCTGTTCAATTTCCTCGGGAGATAATTTCATATTGGTCGGACCGTAAGCAATATCCTTGCGGACCGTTTCTTCAAACAACTGATATTCGGGATACTGGAACACAAGACCGACACGGAATCTCGTATCTCTTGCAGTTACCTTATCGGCATTGATATTCTTACCGTCAAGCAAAACCGAGCCGCTGTCTGGCTTTTGCAGTGCATTGAGCATCTGCATGAGGGTGGATTTACCCGAGCCTGTGTGGCCGATAACACCGACATATTCACCCTTTTCGACAGCAAAGGAGCAATCCTTCAGGGCTGCAATTTCAAACGGTGTTCCCTTGGAATAAGAGTAGTTGATATTTTTTACTTCAAGAAATGCCATATCAACCCTCCGTTCCTGCAGCAAAAGCCTGCACAAAATCGTCTTCCGTCAGAACATCGCCGAGGTCAACACCGTTTTCACGAAGTGCCGCAGCAAGACGTGCAACCTCAGGAACATCCAGACCGACCTTCTGCAGAAGTGTACTTTGTCTGAATATTTCGGCAGGGGTGCCGTCGAGCAGGATTTTCCCGTCATCCACAACCATAACACGGTCAGCATGCACTGCTTCTTCCATGAAATGGGTGATAAACAGCACTGTGATGCCCTCTTCCTTGTTCAGCTTCTGCACGGCCTTCATGACCTCACGGCGTCCCTTGGGGTCCAGCATGGCGGTAGGCTCATCGAGCACAATGCACTGCGGCTTCATGGCAAGAATGCCGGCAATGGCAACACGCTGCTTCTGACCGCCTGACAGCTTGTGGGTTTCATGCATACGGTAGTCATACATGCCGACACTGTGCAGTGCTTCATCCACACGTTCACGCAATTGGCTTTGCGGAACACAAAGGTTTTCGGGGCCGAATGCCACATCCTCTTCTACGATAGAGGCAACAATCTGATTATCGGGATTCTGAAACACAACACCGATGGTCTTACGGCAGTTCATTTCATTCGATTCGTCTGCCGTATCCATGCCGTTGACAAAAACTTTGCCTTCGGTGGGCAGATAGATGGAATTGGACAGCTTTGCAATGGTGGATTTACCCGAGCCGTTGTGTCCTAAAATGACAACAAACTGTCCTTTTTCCACACTGAAGCTGACACCCTGCAAAACCACAGGACCATCTTCATCATAAGAATATGTTACATTCTGAAATTCTAAAAGTTTATTTTCCACGTTTTTTATCTCTTCCAACAAGCGGTGGAGCCGCAGGGCAATACCATACCCGTAGCAGTCACCGGCAATCCGATTTCATCGGCGGAAATTTCACCGCCGTATTTCTTCTGAATGGTTGCACCTAAAATATATTGCATAACCGAGGGAGAAAGTCCTGCCGTGTAGGAATTGATCAAAAACAGCAGGCTGTCCTCATGCAGAAGCTCTGCACAACGGTCCACAAAATTATAAACCTCTTCTTCAAGCTTCCAGACCTCACCGCCGGGACCTCTGCCGTATGACGGCGGATCCATAACGATGATGTCATATTTATTTCCGCGACGGATTTCGCGTTCCACAAACTTGATGCAGTCATCCACAAGCCAACGTACACTCTTGTCGGCAACACCGCTGACAACGGCATTTTCCTTTGCCCACTGCACCATGCCCTTGGATGCATCGACATGCACTGCAGAAGCACCTGCCGCCATGGCGGAAACGGTTGCAGCACCTGTGTAGCCGAACAGGTTGAGCATTTTGACGGGTCTGCCTGCTTCCTTAATTGTTTTTGCAACCAGATCCCAGTTCACGGCCTGCTCGGGAAACACACCGGTGTGCTTGAAGCCCATGGTTTTGACACGCAACTGCATGGCTCCGTAGGAAATCGACCAAACATCGGGAATTTTTTTATAGACCTCCCATTTGCCGCCTCCCGAATTGCTTCTCCAATAACGGGCATCGGCCTTTTTCCACATGGGATGATTTTTCGGGGTTTTCCAAATAACCTGCGGATCGGGACGGATGAGAATGACATTGCCCCAACGTTCCAGACGCTCACCGTCTGAACAATCCAACAGCTCATAATCTTTCCAGTTCTCTGCAGTTCGCATCAGATTAGCCTTTCTTTCACAACCTGCGCAATTTCCTGCGCAAGGGTTTCGGTTAATTTTTTGTCGCGTCCTTCGAGCATGACACGCACAAGCGGCTCCGTGCCCGAGGCTCTGACCAGCACTCTGCCTTCATTACCGAGCTTTTCCTCAGCAAAGGCAATTGCGGTTTTGATTTCTTCATCTTCTTCAAGCCGCAGCTTGCCGAGCGCAGACACACGCACATTGATAAGCACCTGCGGATAAAGCTCTATTTCACCTGCAAGCTGACCGAGGGTCTTACCGCTTGCACGGATGATATTAAGCAGATGAACAGCGGTCATTTCACCGTCGCCTGTGGTGGCATGATCGGAGAAAATAATGTGTCCCGACTGTTCACCGCCGAGATTGCAGCCTGTTTCCAGCATTCTTTGCAGAACATAACGGTCACCGACAGCGGTTTTTTCATAGCGGATCCCGTTTTGCTCAAGAAACTTCAGCATTCCCATATTGGTCATCACTGTGACAGCAACGGTGTTTGCCTTGAGTGC
>JAZOWJ010000034.1:0-2370 GCA_045659125.1 Acutalibacteraceae bacterium | reverse complement strand
AATGATCAGTGCCTGAATGGTCTGCGCAAATTTCATCTGAAAGCTTTTCATGGAGAAAATGATGGCATCCGCACGCTCACCGGTTTTGAATTCACCGTAGTCAACAATATCCGCAAGCATGGATGCTTCCGCCGTGAAAACATTGCCGATACCCAACCCCGCAACAAAAGCAAGAATGAAGAACAGCACGGGAATGAAGCCAAGGGTGATATTCGTGATAAACAGCAGAAGATAAGCCACGATTGCAACAGACATACCGATTTTGATTACATTCTGCTTGCCGATGCGCCCCGAAAAAGCGGAAACACCAAAAAGTCCGATGGCCTGCCCTACCCCCGTAACAGCGGCAAAGATGGTGAGGAATTTGCCGTTTTCCGCAATATAATCAAAATAATAAGCGGCAAGGCCGTTCATAAGATACCAGCTTAAATTGAAAGTGACAGCAACAGCAATGAACACAAGTGCCTGGTCGTTGGCTTTTATGGTTTTGATGATATCCTTGAATTTGTAGGCTGTTTTGTGATCGGGAATGATGCGTTCACGGGTTTTAAGAAAGGTTACGAGTGCAAGCGCGATAAACACCACCCCGATACCGAAAGCGATGGTTGAATATGCCTTGTCCTGTTCTTCGGAAGAAAATGCGGCAAGAATGAGCGAGGTTGCCCCCATGACGGTGAGCTGACCGACCCCCGAGAAAAACCGCGGGAAGGATGCGATCACATTGCGTTCTTTCGGGTCGGTCGTGAGTGCAGGCACAAAAGACCAGTAAGGGATATCGATGACCGTGTAGGACATGCCCCACAGAACATACATCACCGCAACATGAATATACAGTGCAACATTGATACCACCGATATAGAAAGAATAAAAGGGCTTTGTGAACATAAAAAACAGCACAACGGCATTTGCAACAGCACCGATCAGAATCCAGGGTCTGAATCTGCCGTATTTTGTTTTTGTGTTGCTGACGATCATGCCCATCATGGGGTCATTGATTCCGTCCCATATTCTTGCAATGGCGGTAACAACACCGATAAAGCCTGCAGCAACACCGAGCACATCCGTTGCGTATTTGATGAAAAACGAAAAGCACAGGCCATAGCTCATATCAAGCCCGATGGCCCCCACACCATAGCCCAGTTTTTCACCCAACGGAATGCCGTTGCTTTTTGTTGCCTTTTTCATAAACAAATAATCCTTTCCTTGGTTCCGGTAAAAAATAACATTAAAAACAGGTTAATATTAAAAAAACTGAACTTAAACAACAATTTGTAAAAAAAATGTGAAGAAAATATATATTTCCACACCCAATGTAACAATTGAATTTACATAATTTTTACAATTCATTTTGTTAATTCGGATTTTTTGATTTTAAACTGACTTTATACCCTTTTAATTAAAAACGGATAAAGTCTGTATTTATGATGTTTGCAATACGGTATTTCCATATGATATTATATATTTAAACTATAAAAATCGGGTGATGATAAAATGAACGAAAAAATACTCATCATTGACGATGAGCAGGATATTATTTTTTTACTCCGCGATTTTTTCACTTTCAATGATTATGATGTGCTCACCGCATACAGCGCACAGGAAGCAACACAAAAATTGAGTGAAAAACCGGATTTAATTCTGCTTGACATCAACATGCCCAACAAAAACGGGCTGGAGCTGTGCAAACAGATTCGCAACCGCGCGGATTGCCCCATTATATTCCTGACAGCCAGAGCAGACGAAGCGGATATTCTTGCGGGATTGCAGGTGGGCGGAGATGATTACATCACAAAGCCTTTTAACATACGCGAACTTTTAGGCCGCGTGCAGGCACATTTGCGTCGCGAAAAACGTGTCAAAGAAGGCAATGACGATGCCGACAATGGGCTGACAATCGATTATGCTGGGATGAGTGTTTTTGTAAACGGCGGCAATATTTCTTTCACAAGAACGGAATTTGAAATCGTTGAATTTTTGTCGTTGCATCCCGGCCAGGTTTTCAGCAGAGAAAAAATATATGAAAGCGTGTTCGGCTTCAATGCCGAAGGCGACAACGCGGTCATCACCGAGCACATCAGAAAAATCAGAAAAAAATTCACGGATGCCGATGTCAGATCTTATATTGAAACTGTCTGGGGAGTGGGTTACAAGTGGATAAAATAAAAAAATGGAGTCCCCGCAGAAATATAAAAATGAAGCCGTCGTTTTTTATTTATGTGGTGATTTATCTGCTGATGGCACTTGTGTTTTCCATTATAACCGTGCATGTTGTTGACACATTTGTGTCCACGGTATCCGTTTTTTACATTGACGGCAACGAAGATATTGACCGCATCAACACAGACCACGACGAGGATGTTTACATTGCCG
>JAZOWJ010000033.1:0-6873 GCA_045659125.1 Acutalibacteraceae bacterium | reverse complement strand
CAATTTTGCAATAATTCTTATGCAAATAAATTAAAAATGTGGCTTTGTATTAAAATCAAATTCATTCATGCTCTATAATCGGAGCGAAGCGACCCTTTAATTTTGCATTTTGCATTTTCCATTTTGCATTCAGGGCACCGCCCTACAAACCATAATTTACCAATTGAAAAAAGAGGCTTGTGCAGCCTCTTTTTTTATGCTTTTACTTCGCCGGGCAATTCCTGATACCGCTTTGCCTGCGTGCTGAACAAGTCATGATATTTGCCCTTGGCTGCCATCAGCTCGGCGTGGTTGCCCTCTTCAATGAGCACACCGTTGTCAATAACAAGAATTTTATCCGCAACCGTTGCGCTCGACAGTCGGTGCGATACAAAAACGGTGGTTTTGTCCTTGCGAAGTGTGTCAAACTGATTGTAAATTTCCTGCTCGGCAATGGCATCCAGCGAGGCGGTCGGCTCGTCGAGAATCAGAATATCCGAATCGCTGTAAAATGCCCTTGCAATGCTCAGCTTCTGCCACTGGCCGATGGAAAGCTCAATGCCGTTGTCCTCAAAATACCGCATCAGCGGTGTGTCGTAATCATGCGGCAGATTTGCAATGAAAGCATCGGCACTGCTTTGTTCGGCGGCAGTCTTTATGTCTTCGTCCTGCATCGGTTTTTCAACCTGCCCGAAGCCGATGTTCTCTTTTACCGTCACGGCATACTTGCCGAAGTCCTGAAAAATAATGCCGAACAGCTGATACAGCTTTTCCACATCATATTCGCGAATGTCGTGCCCGTCGAGCAGAATCCTGCCCTCTGTGGGATCATACAGGCGGGTCAGCAGCTTGATAAGTGTGGTTTTGCCCGCGCCGTTCAAGCCCACAAGCACCACTGTGGAGCCGGGTTCAAGCACACAGCTCATGTTTTTGATTACATCACGCTCAGTGCCCGGGTAGCGGAACGAAACATTCTGCAATTCAATTTTGTGGCCTGTATGCCGTTTTGGTGTAAGGGGATTATCTGTCAGCGGCTTAATCAGCCGCTTTTCTTTCATAAAAGCAATCAGGTTGTCAATGAACAAGGTTCCCTCATACACCGTTGCCGTGGTGGAAATAAAGCCCGCAATACCTGTGGCAACGCTGTTGAGCGCGCCTGTGTACAGCGAATAATTACCGATTTCAATTTCCCCTGCAAAGACCTGCTTTGCAATGATGAGAAACAGCACGCAGTTGGCAGCCCCCGACACAAACGCAAGCGAAATGTTCCATGCGCCCTCCTTGAGAAACAGTGACTTGATGCCTGCAAAATAGCGCTTGAATACCTCGCGGTAGCGCTGTGTGAAGGTGTCGGCAAGACCGAACATACGGATTTCCTTCACAACATCCTTGTTGGTCACAATGTCCGAAAAATAGGACATTTGTCTGCGGTCCTTGGAGCGAAAACGCATATAGCGGAAGTTTTTTCTGCGATACACAAAGTTCACCACCGCACCCGGTATCGACAATGCAATCACAAGCAGGGAAGCCCATCGGGGTTGCACATTTGCAAGGATAATGAAGTAAGAAACGAGTGTAATAACGGTGCTGACGATTGAAAAAATGGAGCTTATAATCTGCAGAGGACGGTGGTTGGCTTCACGCACCGCATTTTCCAGCTTTGCGTAAAAATCGGGCTTGTCAAAGCTGGAAAGGTCCAGCTCCTTTGCCTTTTTCATGATTTTTTCACGCACATGGCTCGACACAAGCTCGCCTGCAATGTGGGTGATGGTATTGTTGATGTTGTTGGTCAGCGTGATGGCAAAAATGCACACAAACTGCAACACAAGAAGCCCCACAACACTGCTCCATGTGCCGTCGGGCACTTGAGCACCGCTGACGGAAATTGTGTAGGCCGAGGCCAGGTCATTGAGCAGCACCGAGCCTGCATAGGCCTGTGCAACGGGCAGAAGTCCGCTGAACAGGGCAAGAATAATTTTGGCAATCAGAATCCACGGACGGGTTTCCCATACAAGGCGGAAAATATAGAACAGTCTTGTGAAGAATTTTGAGAACAGCCGTTTTAAATATCCCGGCACTTCCTTTATGTTTTTCGGTTTTGGCTCCTTGAGCTTGTCAAGCTCTGCCCACGGATTGCCGCCCGGGAACGGAGGTGGCATGGTCATTCCTTCTTTCCTTTGAATGTCTTGGTAATTGCAGCATAGGCCGCCAATCTTTTACAATGTTTAAAACAACAATAACTGCAAGCCGTCAGCCTGCAGTTATTTTGTCATTTTTTATATTTTCAGCAGATAGGTGAGGGAACGGATGATGTATTTGAACACATTTGCAATTTTTGCAAAGAAGGCTTCGATTCCGCCTTCGTAGGTGTTGTAGGGCTCTTGTGCTCCCTGCAGGGTGAATACACCGTCTGCGTATGTGTAAAGCTCGGTTGTGAAGGTGGCTGTTGCTTCGTCAAGGGTCAGTGTGCGCATACCGTAGGGACCGAATTTTGCAAACTGACAGCCGTAGGTCAGACCCATGGTGATGCCGTCCACAACACCTGTGTAGCCGCAGGTGTGCTCATGGCCGAAGAATGCACCGATCACATTTTTTTCCTGCCATACGGCAAAATCTGCAGTTTTTGCACCGGGTGCCTGTGCAAATTCAGCATGACCGTCCGCCACATTCTGATTCAGGCGGTAGGATTTTGTGCCGTCTGCAAACGCACCGTCATCCCAGGGCTTGCATTCCTCAAAGAGGTTACCGATGTCATCGGTGGGAATATGCTCAAAAACAATGCCGGGAACGCCCTTGGTGTCATAATTGCGCATCCACTGCAGCTGGGAATCCGAAAAGCCTTTGCCGTTGTCAAGCATCCAGAGGCCGAAAGCAGCCTCGTCGGAATCCGAGGACAGAACAGGAAGATAACAGTCGATTCTGCCGTCTGCATCATTGCTTTCATCCCATGTGATGCAGTTGGGGTATGCAGCATACATGGCAAGCCATTCCTCATTGCTGATGCCGACCTTGTAGTCGTTGTTGCCCTGTGTGACGGCATAGGGTATACCGCTTTCCTCAAGGGGTGCAAAAATCTGCGCAATAACAGATTGTGCATTGGCAAGTGCCGTTTCGTGGTCCTTGTTCTTCACACCCTCCACAAGGGGCTCATCGTCGCTTGCATTGTCCATCACGGGACGGCTGTCCTCAATCAGGTCACCTGTAATAACAATCAGATCCGGCTGTGCTGTTTCAATTGCTTTTTCAATGAAGGGCACCAATTCGTCTGCAAGCACCTCATCATCCTGCGGATCCGTCAGCTGCAGAATGGTGAACTTGCCGTCCTCGTTAAAGCGAAGCTGTGTTTTTTCTTCTGCGCCGACGCTGAAGGCGAGCAGGCTCAGCAGCATTGTGCACGCAAGCACAAGGGAAATTCGTTTTTTCATGGCTATGTTGTCCTTTCCTTTTTTGCTTTAATGAAAATAGTATCACATTTTTTGCAGAAAATCAAGAAAAAGCCGCAATTTGCTGTTCCTATCCGCTGCAGAATATGGTATAATACAAATGTTATTACATGTGCGCAAAAGAAGGAGGTCGGTTTTTTGCTTTGCCGACATTGTTCAAAAAAAGAGGCGACCACACACATTCGCAGCATCATCGGCGGTGAAACGGTCGCAACGCATCTTTGTGCGGAATGTGCCGCAGTGCTGGGCTACACGGATGTTTTTCCGCTGTTTGCTGCAGCTGCTTCGGATTTCATTTTCGGCTCCATGCGCAATGATGCCGCCGTCAGCAGCTTAAGCAGCAAAATCGTTCGCTGCGAAAACTGCGGTACTTCCTTTGAGGAAATTGCAAACAGCGGTGCACCCTCGTGTCCTGCCTGCTACCGTGTTTTTTATGATAAATTTTTGCCCACCGTGCAGCGCATTCACGGCAATACCTCACACGTCGGTAAGGTTGCCGGCGGTGCGGATGAGGCTGTCAAGCGTGCACACCGCATCAGCCTTCTGAAGGAGCAGCTCAACACCGCCATTGACGAACGCAACTTTGAGCTTGCTTCGCGTCTTCGCGATGAGATCAGAGAACTGGAGGCAAGACGCAATGGATGAAATGAGAAAATGGTATACCGACACTGATTCCCACGGTGAAATCATTCTTGCAACCCGTGTTCGCACCTTCCGCAATTTTGCGGAAATTCCGTTCCCTGCAAGGCTTTCGGGGGATGCATTGCGCAAAATCAATCTCGCGGTTTGTGCAGCGGTTGAAAATTTTGCTGATTTTTCCTTGTATCCCGTCAGTATGGAGGCGCTTTTGCCTTACGAGGCGGTTGCCTTGGCAGAAAGGCATCTCATCAGTGCCGATTTTGCCGCATCGAGGGACAATCGAATTCTGCTTTTAAGCAAGGATGAAAGCATCAGCGTCATGGTCAATGAACGCGACCATCTGCGTATGCAGGTGCTGTTCGGTGGCTTGTGCACGGAAAAGGCATATCAGTGTGCAAACCGTCTGGATGATGCCTTTGACGGTGCTTTCACCTATGCCTTCGATGAAAAATTAGGCTTTCTGACCTACAATCCTGCAGACCTCGGCACCGCCATGCGTGCATCGGTTATTCTGCATCTGCCTGCTTTGGCCGCACAGGGCTTCATGCTGCAGTTTGCGTCCTCTGCACCGAAATTGGGGCTTTCCGTGCGCAGCCTGTACGGCGAGGGCGGCTCGGCAAAGGGAGATCTGTATCAGCTCACAAACACCGTTACGATGGGACTTTCCGAGCAAGCATCCCTGCAGAATCTGGAGGCCTTTGCCCTGCAGCTGGAAACCCGTGAGCGTGCCGCCGCAGAGCAGTATGTGAATGATATTGCCGTGCAGGACCGCATCCGCAGAGCCCAAGGGGTACTGACCAATGCCATGCTGCTGCCAACGGACGAAATGCTTGAGGCACTTTCCCTGCTTCGTCTGGGTGCTGTGTACGGACAGACGGATATTCCTCTGCAGACCATCAATGAGCTGTTTGTTTCCATGCAGCCTGCAAACATCAATTGCCTGGCAGGTGCGGCTTTGGGTAAGTCCGACCGCGATGTGCTGCGTGCGCAGCTTGTCAGAGCAAGGCTGACATAATGAATTGAATCCGTGTCATCCGCAGAAATTTTCTGCGGGTGGCTTTTTTTTGTCAAAAATGCAATGTACGGTCAATACTCATTTAGTAGTACTGTTTTCAGGGAGTGATACCGTGTATAAATTTACGGGTTTTTCGGAAAAGGCAAATACCGCGCTCAATAATGCCGTCAATGCGGCCGAGGATATGGGGCACACCTATATCGGAAGTGAGCATATTCTGCTGGGGCTCATCAGGGATTCGGGCAGTGTTGCGGCCGTTGTGCTGCACAACCGCCGTATTACCGCGCCGCGTGTGAAGGAGCAGATCCGCACTGCCATCGGCATCGGTATGCCGACCAAGCTGACGGGGGACGATTTTACCCCTAAGGCCAAGCGCATTGTGGAAAGTGCTCTGCAGGCCGCACGAAGCAGCGGTCAGACCCTCACGGGGACCGAGCATCTTTTGGCTGCCATGCTCAGGGAGCCGCAGTGCTTTGCCTGCCTTGTCATCAACCGCTTGGGGGTGCAGTGTGCGGATTTGCTCAACGAGCTCAACGGTGCGCATGAGGGTGAGCGCAGCAGTGTGCAGAAAACAACACGCAACCGCAATCAGCCGACACTGGAAAAATACGGCCGTGACCTCACCGCCTTGGCTCGGCAGGGGAGAGTTGACCCTGTTGTCGGCAGAGAAAGCGAAATTGAACGCATGACGGGCATTCTGTGCCGTCGCACAAAAAACAATCCTTGCCTGATCGGTGAGCCGGGTGTCGGCAAGACTGCCGTTGCCGAGGGACTTGCCTGCAGAATTGCCGACCGTGAGGTGCCCGAGCTTCTGTGCGACAAAAGGCTCATTTCCCTTGATCTGACGGGTATGGTGGCAGGTGCAAAATACCGCGGTGACTTTGAGGACCGCATCCGTAATGCCGTGGATGAGGTGATGCAGGCAGGCAATGTCATTCTTTTTATTGACGAGCTGCACAACATTGTCGGTGCAGGAGCTGCCGAGGGGGCGGTGGATGCTGCCAACATTTTAAAGCCCATGCTTGCAAGGGGTGAGCTGCAGATGATCGGCGCAACCACCCTTGAGGAATATCGGAAATATATTGAAAAGGATGCCGCACTCGAGCGCCGTTTTCAGCCCATTACGGTGGAGGAACCGACCCCACAGCAGGCTGTTGAAATTCTGCGTGGCTTGCGTGACCGCTATGAAGCACATCACCGTGTGCGCATCCCCGATGAAACCGTGTCGGCAGCGGTGGAGCTGTCTGTGCGCTATATTGCCGACCGTTTTCTGCCCGACAAGGCGGTGGATTTAATGGACGAAGCGGCCTCACGGGTGCGGCTGCATGCAAGTGACCTGCCTGAAAGCCTGCGCAATCTTGAGCAGCAGCTGCACCATATCTGTGCAGAAAAGGCGGCAGCCGTCAATGCGCAGGATTATGAACGGGCTGCAAGCCTGCGTGATGACGAAAAGGAGCTGCAACGGCAGATTACTGCCGAAAAAGGCCGTTGGCACGAAAACGAGGCCATCACCCCCGACACAGTCACCCCCGAGGACGTGGCACAGATTGTGTCGCTGTGGACGGGTATCCCCGTGCATCGTCTGAGTGTGGAGGAGCAGGAAAAGCTCATGCAGCTCGAAAAGCAGCTGCACAACCGTGTGTTCGGGCAGCAAAAGGCGATCAATACGGTGGCTGCAGCCATCCGCCGAAGCAGAACAGGCTTGTGTGACCCTGCACGGCCTGTCGGCTCTTTCTTGTTCTGCGGCCCCTCAGGGGTGGGCAAAACACAGCTGTGCAAGGCGCTTGCCGAGGTGCT
>JAZOWJ010000032.1:0-16049 GCA_045659125.1 Acutalibacteraceae bacterium | reverse complement strand
TAAACCATAATTTATCGTACAAAAACTACAATTCGGAGCGAAGCGACCATATAATTTTGCATTTTTGCGCAGCAAAAAACCGCCCTTTCGGACGGTTTTTATTTTTGTTAAATCAATATGCAACTGCCCACAGAACCATGTGCTTTGCGGGTTTACCGCAGCATACGCACACATCGGACAGATTTTCCTGTGCGTAGGGAATGCAACGAGAGCCGACACCGGTCTTTTCCTTGACCTCGTCCTCGCAGGCTTCTTCACCGCACCACATGGCACGCACGAAGCCCTCGCCCTTTTCTGCACGTGCAGAAATAATTTCATCAATTGTTTTGCAATCGTATGTTTTTGCATCCATATTGGCTGCAGCCTTGTCATAGATTGCCTTACCGAGCTCATTCAGCAGGTTTTCGATTTCTGCTTCGAGGTTATCGAGAGAAACAAAATATTTCTGACGGTTGTCACGACGGACAAGCACGCACTGATTGTTTTCGATGTCCTTCGGGCCGATTTCAAGACGAAGCGGAACACCCTTCATTTCATATTCAGCAAACTTCCAGCCTGCGGAATTGTCGGTCTTGTCAGCCTTGACACGGAAGGATTTTGCAAGACGGGCGGTCAGCTCGTCAGCCTTTTCAAGAACACCGGGCTTGTGAGCTGCAATCGGAATGATAACAACCTGTGTGGGTGCAACCTTGGGCGGAAGCACAAGACCGTTGTTATCACCGTGAGACATGATGAGAGCACCGATCAGACGGGTGGTGACACCCCAGGAGGTCTGCTGCACATACTGCTGCTTGTTTTCCTTGTCAGTGTAGGTCATATTGAATGCTCTTGCAAAGCCGTCACCGAAGAAGTGAGAGGTACCGGCCTGCAGAGCCTTACCGTCATGCATGAGTGCTTCGATGCAATAGGTTGCAACCGCACCTGCAAACTTGTCGCTTTCGGTCTTTCTGCCCTTGACAACAGGCATATTCAGCACGTTTTCACAAAAATCGGCATAAACATTGAGCATCTGCTCGGTTTCTGCCTGTGCTTCTTCAGCAGTTGCATGCACGGTGTGACCTTCCTGCCACAGGAATTCACGGGAACGAAGGAACGGACGGGTGGTTTTTTCCCAACCAACAACATTGCACCACTGATTATAGAGCTTGGGAAGATCACGGTAAGAATGAACGATATTTGCATAATGCTCGCAGAACAGGGTTTCGGATGTCGGACGCACACACATGCGTTCAGCAAGCGGCTCACTGCCGCCGTGGGTAACCCATGCAACCTCAGGTGCAAAGCCCTCAACATGATCCTTTTCCTTCTGCAGCAGGCTTTCGGGAATAAACAGAGGCATATAAACATTTTCATGTCCGGTTGCCTTGAAGCGCTCATCAAGCTGCTTCTGAATAAGCTCCCAGATTGCATAGCCGTAGGGACGGATAATCATGCAGCCCTTGACACTGGAATAGTCAACAAGGTCTGCTTTTTTGACAACGTCGGTATACCATCTGCCGAAATCGACTTCCATGGAAGTGATTTCTTCAACCATTTTTTTATTATTATCGGCCATAATAAAAAACTGCCTTTCTTTAATTACATTTGTTATATTTCCACACCGCGTTCACGCAGTGCTGTATACAATTCGGAAATGTCCTGACGCGACGGGGTAAAGCAGATTGCATCCATCCCCGCATCGATGGACCCCTGCACATTGGCAGGCACATCGTCAATGAACACACATTCGCTTCTGTTGAGCCCTGTTACAGAAAAAAACTTTTCGTAAATTTCAGGCTCGGGCTTGAGCAATTTGTAGTCAGAAGACACGAAGCAGAAATCAAAATACTGCAATGCAGGCTTGAATTGTGAATAATAATAAAAATCCTGCCCTGCGTTGCTCAGAAGATATAATCCGTAGCCCTTTTCACGAAGCTTTTTCACAAGAGCCTCACTTTCAGCAAACGGGGGCATCTCCTTTTCTGCAAAGCACTGATCGAGAACGATTTTTCTTGCAAGTGCCTGCAGATGTGGGGGCAGTTTTTCAATCACGGGGATAAAATCGTATTTATCCATGGTGCCGCGGTCATATTCCTGCCATTCAAAGGAGCCCATGAGCACACTTCTGAAGGTGTCGATATCTTCCTGCTTATCCAGATATTTTCCGAGAATGGCATTGGCGTCATAACACAGCAGCACATTCCCCATATCAAAAACAATATTTTTAATCATATCACAAAAAAGTAAGGGGCGGACAGCCGCCCCTTATCCTACAAATTAAAAGTGCGGACAGGAAATCAGTTTCTGTTCTTGAACATATTGAAGATGTCGGAGATATCATCATCTGCAGAATCATCTTCATAGCTTGCAGCAGGAGCTACAGGAGCTGCAGGTGCTGCATTCACTACAGGCGGGAATACGGGAGCAGCCTTTTCGACAACAGGTGTTGCAGGAGCAGCAGGTGCTTCTTCAACAGAAGGAGAGCCGAAGCCGGTTGCAATAACGGTGACGATCATTTCGTCATCAAGAGTGGGATCGGTAGCAACACCGAAGATGATGTTTGCGTCAATATCAGCAGCATCCTTGATAAGGGTTGCAGCAACATCAACATCATCAAGAGTGATATCTTCAGATGCGGAAATGAGGATGATAACACCTCTTGCACCGTCGATGGTGGTTTCAAGCAGCGGGCTGGAGATTGCAGCAGCAGCTGCAGCAGAAGCCTTTTCCTTGCCCTTTGCACGGCCGACACCCATGTGTGCGTGGCCTGCATCCTTCATAACTGCGGTTACGTCGGCAAAGTCAAGGTTGATGATGCCGGGCACCTTGATGAGCTCTGCAATGCTTCTGACACCCTGACGAAGAACATCGTCAGCAATGGAGAATGCATTGAGGAAGGTGATTTTCTGATCGGAAACATATTTCAGTCTTTCGTTCGGGATAATGATAAGGCTGTCAACATGCTTTTCGAGCTCAGCAATGCCTTCTTCAGCCTGAATCATTCTGCGACGGCCTTCAAAAAGGAGGGGCTTGGTAACGATACCGACGGTAAGGATACCCTTATCCTTTGCAAGCTGTGCAATAACGGGAGCTGCACCTGTACCGGTACCGCCGCCCATACCTGCAGTAATAAATACCATGTCGGTACCTGCAAGAATTTCGTTGATGGTTTCCATGCTTTCTTCAGCGGCTTTTCTGCCGATTTCGGGACGGGCACCTGCACCCTGGCCGTTGGTGGCCTTTTCACCGATCTGAATGTTATGAGTAGCCTTGGAGCTGTTAAGAACCTGCTTATCGGTATTGACAACAATAAATTCAATACCCTGCACACCCGATTCCACCATGCGGTTGACAGCATTTCCGCCGCCGCCACCGACACCGATAACTTTAATCTGGGTTACAAGATCGACTTCATTGGACATTTCGAATCCCATTTTGTTTTCCTCCATTATTTTTCCTGATATATAAACAACTTAAGTATATATTTTTATACTTTTATATCATAACATGATTTAATTCAGATTGCAAGAATTATTATGCGGATTCAAGAAAAAAATTTAAAGCAAAAACGGGGTCAATATGGTATCTTTGACGAAAAATTCGCCCGTTTTTATGCTTTTTGGCACAAACAAACAAAAGCGCAGCAAAACTGCGCCCCTGCTGTTATCCTAATGTGTCACTGTCGTTGGTTGACTGCGCAGCAATCGTGGTCTGCGGAACACCTGCCTGCTCTTCTGTTGCAGGTGAATCACCGCCGACAAGCTCCCCTGCGGAAGCATCATCACTGCCGACAAGCTCCGAGTCAAGATTCAGGAACGGATCCACAAATGTGGTGGTGCTTTCGGCCTCGGGAACGGATTCACGGTTGCTGATGGTGATGCTGCCGTCTGCGGCAATGGTAAAGGTGAAAGCTGTTTTCTTTTCGGCTCTTTCATCGATGACCTTTTTGAGCACAGCCATTTCTTCAATCAGAACATTCACTGAGCCGCTGTTTACAAAGAAGCGGTTTTCGAGATTCAGAGACACCTGTCCTGTCGGATCCACCTTCAGGGTGTTCACATTATGCAAGCCGATTTCGGCGCAGGCTGTATACACATCCGCTGCATGCCTGAAATAAAGCGGATCCTCAAATTCGGCAGCCTTGCCGACGGTGTAGCCCTTCACAAGCACACCCTGCAGCTGTGTCATATTCACAGGCTGCACCTGCGTGGTTTCAAGCACCTTACCGTCTGCGCTGAGAATCAGCCACAGCTGACCGCAGTCAACGGCAAAGACCTGCTGTGCATAGGTCACATCCACCTGCACATGGTCAGGCAGGTTGCGTGAGATGCTGATACTCTGAATATATGGCAAGGCAAGGCAGACCGTTTCGGAAATTTTGTCTGCATCCAACAGCAGAATACTGCTGTCGGTTGAAATGCCTGCAATATCAATAATGCGGTCATCCGTATAGCGGCCGTCATTGCCGACCACTTCAATACTGCCAACCTTCAGCAGGGCTGCACCTGCAGCCAGCACGGTTGCAAGCAAAACAACAATAACAATTACGGAAATAACTGCTTCCTTTTGCTTTTTCTTATTTTTACGGTTTTTTGCCGCAGATTTTTCTCTTTCATTCTGTGAGACATGGGTTGCGGTTTTTTTAGATGACTTATTTTTCATCCTCTATCCTCCGAATATCTGCACCAAGACTGCAAAGTCGGGCTTCAAAGGCCTCATAGCCTCTGTCGATGTGCTGCAATTCGCACACGGTTGTTTCACCCTCGGCGGCAAGACCTGCCAGCACAAGCGCAGCACCGCCACGCAAATCAGGGGCTGCAACATTGGCCGCATGCAGCTGCGGAACACCTTTTACGACGGCAATACGGCCGTCCACAAGAATATTTGCACCGAAACGGCAGAGCTCCGGCACATGACGGAAACGACTTTCAAAAATGGTTTCAATGACAATGCCCGTGCCGTTCGCAACACTGCAGGCTGTCATCATCAGCGCCTGCGCATCAGTCGGAAAGCCGGGGTACGGCATGGTGCGTATGGTGGACATTGCACGCAGCCGTTCGGTTGCGGTTATGCGAAGCTTCTTTTCCTTGACAGCAATATCACAGCCTGCCTCCTGCAGCAAAGAAATAACAGGACCGATATGAGCAGGAATCACATTCTGCAAAACAACATCACCGCGAGTCAGCGCTGCGGCAATCATGTATGTTGCAGCAACAATACGGTCGGGAATCACAATATGCTCTGCGCCGTGCAGGGACGAGACCCCCTCAATAGTAATAATACCCTCACCTGCTCCGCTGATACGTGCACCGCAACGATTCAGAAAATCTGCAAGGTCGCTGATTTCAGGCTCACGTGCAGCATTGACAAGAGTTGTTGTTCCCTTTGCCACGCAAGCGGTGATAAGCACATTTTCGGTAGCACCCACACTCGGAAAGGACAAGGAAATGACATTTCCGCGTAAGCCCTCGGGCGATTCAAGCTGAATATGTCCGCGTTCTTCCGTAATCTGAGCACCGAGCTTGCGAAGCGCATCGAGATGCAGATCAATCGGACGAAGCCCGATTTCACAGCCGCCGGGCAGACACAGGGATGCCGTGCCCATACGAGCAGCAATTGCACCGAGGAAAATAACGGATGATCGCATTTCGCGCATCAGATGATCCGGCACATGATCGGTTGTGATGTCGGCGCTGTCCACGGTGACGGTATTGCCGTCCACACTGACCTTGCAGCCGAGATGACGCAGAATATTGATGGTTGCATCAATATCCGACAGCTGCGGACAATTGTGAATTACACTCACACCGCGTCCGACAACGCAAGCTGCCAGAATCGGCAGAGCGCTGTTCTTTGAGCCCTGGACCTGTACACACCCCTGCAGGCGCTTTGTGCCCTTGATACTGTATTCGTTCACTCTTTCCACCCTTTCGCACGCACATCTCCCTTGCACGTGCCTTATTCTCAATGCATTCTATGAAAGGGAGCCTGTCCGGGTGCGAACGGTGAAAATTCATTTTGACATCATGTATTTTTGTTCGCCAATTCAAGGACGATATCTGCAATTCTTTTCTTTGCGTCGGGAACTCCCATTTTCTTTGCATTCTGACCGATCTGCCTGCATTTTGCAGGATCGGCAATACACATTTCAATTATTTCAATGACCTTTTCTGCGGTCATATCTTTTTCTTCAAGGATCAGCGCAGCATCCTTGTTGACAAGTGCCATCGCATTGTGATACTGGTGATTTTCCGTGACATTCGGCGAAGGAATCAGCAGGGATGTTACACCGAGTGCCTGAATTTCGGCAAGCGAGCTGGCGCCTGCACGATTGATAAACAGGTCACAGGCTGCAAGATAGCTTGCCATATCGTAAATATAATCGGTCACCGTTACTTCCGGATGCGTTGCAGGGGTTATGCCGAGTTCTTTGAGTTCATCAATCATCCCTGTACCGTTTTTGCCGCAGCCATGCACAAAACGCACGGCATGGCGGTCAGCAAGCTTTGCAATGACCTGCTTCATGCAAGCATTGATGGTAGCAGAGCCAAGGCTGCCGCCTGTTGAAAAAATGAGCGGCTTGTCATCCAAGCCGAGCTTTGCTCTTGCAAAATCGCGATCAGAGGTAAGAATATCATCGCGCACGGGAAGCCCCGTCACAACGGCACGATTGCCTGCGTGCATATATTTCTTTGCTTCTTCAGCCGTCAGCATGACCGCATCGGCATATTTGCTCAGTTCAATATTGGTTTTACCCGGAAATGCGTTCTGCTCATGAATGGCTGTGGGAATGCCGAGCTTATGTGCCGTTCTGACAACCGGACCGCTGACATAACCGCCGAAGCCGACCACAACATCAGGCGCAAAGGGCTTGAGAATTTTTTCAACCTGTCCGCTGACGAATAAAAGTCTTTTCAGGGTAATGAGATTCTTTTTTATATCAGCAGGACTGAACGAACGCATAAAGCCACTGATTTCGATGGTTGCAAAATCAAAGCCTGCCTTGGGCACAAGATTTGCTTCCATTCTGTCTGCCGTGCCGATGAACAGAATTTCAATTTCCGGGTCACGGCGTCTTAATTCCTCTGCAACCGACAAGGCCGGATTGATGTGTCCGCCTGTGCCGCCTGCGGCAATAACAACTCTCATGCTGTTTCCTCCGTTGCAATTCTTTTTGCAGACTTCTTCGGGGCATCTGCGCCGCGTTTGAGATTTGCCTGCCGCGAAACGGCCAAAACAATTCCCATTTCACCCATCAGCATCAGCAGCGATGATCCGCCGTAGCTGAAGAACGGCAAGGAAACACCCGTATTCGGCAGAGTATCGGTTGCAACGCAGATATTCAGAAATACCTGTGAGCCGATCTGCAGCATAATGCCAAGCACAAGAAGCATGCCGTAATGATCCTTTGCATTGATTGCGATAACAATACCGCGCCAGATGAGCAGTGCAAACAGAAGCAAGAGAATAAATGCACCGATGACACCGTTTTCTTCGCAGAAGATAGCAAAAATCATATCGTTCTGCGGCTCGGAAACATACAGATGCTTTTGCTTGGAGCCGCCAAGACCTGTACCGAAAAATCCGCCCGAACCGATTGCATACAGCGCCTGATTGGTCTGCCAACGGCCATCCAGCGGCTCAAGATCCTTGTTCTGCCACAGTTCAATTCGCTTGAGCATGTAACCGCGGAAAAATTCCGTGTAATTATAAAGCACATAGAATGCGATAACAACAAAAATGATACCGAAGATGAACCACTTTTTTCTGGTACCGCCGAACCAGAGCATACCGATGCCGATGATGGCCATAATGATGGCACCGGACAGATGGCTTTCCAGGAAAACAAGACCTGCAAAGACCACCGTGCAAATACCGCAGAGCAAAATCGGAATCAGGGATCTGTTCATCAGGGGCACACGAACAAGGGAATTGATTTTTTTGCTCCAACCAAATTCCAGAGGCTGCTTGCCGATGAGATCCTCATAATATTTTGCCAGAACATAAGCACATATCAGTATCAAACAGAATTTTGCAATTTCCGACGGCTGAAATTCGACACCGAAAATAACCATTCTTCGGCGGATGGAGCCATCCTCGGACGGCATCAGCAAAACCAGAATCAACAAAAACAAGGACAATGCAAGACCGCCGTATGTTCCGATGTATTCGATGCGCTGGTACCTGATTTTTGATGCGATGAACATAACGACAACACCGATCAGACAGAAAACGATCTGTCTTTTTACATAGAAAAAGGAGTCGCCTTTTTTATAGGTATAAGCATAGGGATAACTGGCCGAATACATGGCAATCAGCCCGACTGTTACCAGAATCAGCACCAATGCAGCAAACATGACATCCGGTGCGCCGTTCACGGTCAACAGCCTTACCATACGCTTGAAATTACTTTCTTTGCGTTTAACAGACTGAGACATTCTGAAATCTACCTTTCAATTGTTTATTGCAGTCTTCCGAACCAGCTCAACGCAACTGCAACGATGCCGCCGATGGCACCGACAATGCTGAACACGGTAACGATTTTCTTTTCGTTCCAGCCGCACATTTCATAATGATGATGCAGAGGAGCCATTTTGAAAAGCTTCTTTCCGTTGTGCGTTTTGATATAGAAAACCTGAATAACATCCGACAAAAATTCAGCAACATAGATGACACCGACTGCAAGAATCAGCCACGGTGCATCCAGGGTGTAGGCAAGGGTCACAACAATACCGCCGAGGAAATGCGAGCCGATATCGCCCATGATGACCTTTGCAGGATGCCAGTTCCATACAAGGAAGCCTGCAAGCGCACCAAAGGTAGCAGCAGCCACAAGGCTGACACCGCCGTAACCGCGAAGAACTGCAACAACGGCAAAGAACACACTCGCAACCATGGTGACAGAAGGACAAAGTCCGTCGATGCCGTCTGCAAAGTTAACAGCATTGACCGTGCACCAGATAGCAACAAAGCCAAGCAGCCAGAACCAAATTCCCATGTCTGCCCAGATGCCGTAATAAGGAATGAACATATAGTCACAGCCGTTGAAATAAAGCACACCGAGGAATGCCGTAATCACAACCAGCTGCATAATTGTTTTCTGCACCTCTGTCAGGCCGAGGTTTCTTTTCATTTTGACCTTAATGAAGTCATCCATAAAGCCAATCAGTCCGAAGCCGACAGCCATCAGAATGCCCGCAAGCACCTTAATGCGTACCTGGTCGGGCTTTTCGCTTAATGCAACAAGTATATCACCGCCGAGCAGATGGTCTGTCAGCAGAGTGACACCGATTGCAAATGCAAAGCCGATCATAAACAGAATGCCGCCCATGGTGGGAACACCCTGCTTGGAACGGTGCCAGACCGGTCCGATGTCCAGAATCACCTGGCCGAACTTCAGCTTCTGCAGCAAGGGAATAATTACATACCCAAGCAAGAATGTGGTCAGAAAGCCGATCACGATTGTCATTAAAATTCCTACCCAAAGCTCCATATTGTATCATCCTTTCGGAGTCCTTTATTTGCGTTTACGGATTACGCATTTTTCCCGTTCAAATAGTCCCGGACAACAGCCGCATCATCAAAATGAATCGTGCCGTTTGCGGTTTGCTGTGTTTTTTCATGCCCTTTTCCTGCAATGATCACACTGTCACCCGGCTGTGCCTTTTGCAAGGCGGTTTCGATTGCCCTGCGCCGATCGGCACAAAGAATCAATTCGTTGTTACTTTTATATCCTGCGGCAATTTCCGCAAGAATCTTCTGTGGGTCCTCCGAGCGGGGATTGTCGCTCGTGAGCACCGTTATATCCGCAAGTGAAGAAGCGATTTCACCCATTCGCGGTCTTTTGCTGCAATCCCTGTCACCGCCGCAGCCAAAAACGGCAATGACCCTTCCCTGCGTGATCTGACGCACTGCATACAGTGCTTCATACAAGGCCGCAGGTGTGTGCGCATAGTCCACAAACACAGCAAACGGCGACTGTGCCTGTATTTTCTGCATTCTTCCCTGTGCAGCCTGCGCATACTTCACATACAGGCAGGCCTCTTCAAATTCAATACCTGCTGCCATGCAAGCCGCAACCGCTGCCATAGAGTTATAAACTGCAATAATTCCCGTGGCATCAAGCCGTATGCGTTCAATGCCTTCACGACTGACGAGAATGTAAGACACACCGTCGGGGGTGCATTTTACATTTTTCGCCGTCAGGTCTGCATCATCCTGCAGGGAAAAGGTTACCACCCTGCCCTTGCATTCCGACAGCATCAAGGGTGCATATTCATCATCCTTGTTGATCGCTGCAGCCCTTGCGCAGGCAAACAGCCTTGCCTTTTGCATTGCATATTCATCCATGCTCTGATGATAATCAAGATGCTCGGGGCTTAAATTTGTGAATACGGCAACATCAAAATCGAGCCCTGCACAGCGGTCCTGGCTGAGTGCCTGCGAAGAAATCTCCGCAACCGCATATTCGCATCCTGCCTGCAAGCCCTCATGCAGCTTGCGGTTAAACATCCATGGCTCGGGAGTCGTGTAAGCAGTCGGCTCTGCACCGTTTCCGCTGTCAGCCCCCAAGGTGCCGATAAGCACCGATTTTCTGCCTGATTGCTCAAGGATGCTGCGAATGTAGCAGGCTGTTGTGGTTTTGCCGTTTGTGCCCGTCACACCGATGAGCACCATTTTTTTTGACGGATGAGAGTACATCGCACAGCAAAGCAGGGACAAGGCCCTGCGGCTGTCTGATACAATCACCTGCTCGGCAATGCCGAGCTCATGCTCACACACAACTGCCGCAGCTCCGTTTTGCATGGCCGTTTGAGCAAAATCGTGACCATCGGCATGCTTGCCCCTGATGCAAACAAACAGCGCACCGTCTGTTACCTCATCAGGTCTGTGTGTAATCAATCGGATGTCCGGATTGCTGCCGTTATACACAGCATCCAATCCGTTGAGAAGTTCTGTAAGATTCAATGATAGCCCTCCGTTTCAATTCAAACAGACACTTTTCCTGAATCCTTCTCTTTCATAGCCCTGTATTTTTTTGCTTAATAGCCGTCGTCGTATGCCGTATTGGAACGGAAGTCAACCGTGACAACACTGCCAAGATCCACAACCGTACCCGGTTCTGTATGCTGTCTGTATGCCACGACATCCGAGGACATCATAGCGCTGCCCGAGATTTCAATATTCAGACCATACAGACTTGCGTAATAATTTGCCTCGCTGACAGACATGCCTGTAAAGTCAGGCACCTCTACGGTTTCAACCGGAAGATCGGCTTCGGTATACAGAATAACCGTACCGCCCGACATCAGGGAGCGACCGCCGGTGGGTGTCTGCGAAACGATTGTGTCACCGTTACCGATAACGCGAACCTCAAAGTCCTCAGCAATCAGCTTTTCTTTTGCAAGCTCGAGCGTATCGCCGACAACCAGCGGAACGTTTCCGGACATATCCTCCAGCTCATCCTCAGAATAAACCGGCTCAATTCCGAGATACGGAAGCACCTTTTCAAATACCTCACCGCCGACAGGTGCAGCGATAACACCGCCGCTGTAGTCCACTCCGCCGGGCTCGTCAATGATAATAAGCACCGCAACCTCGGGATCATCCGCAGGAGCTACACCTGCAAAGGAAGCAATGTAAACAACCTCTTCCGTACCGAGCTTTTCACTTGTGCCCGTTTTACCTGCAATGCGATAACCGGGAACATAAGCATTCGTACCGGTACCCTGCTTGATAACCTCTTCCATGTAGGAAAGAATCGTGGTTGCCGTCTGCTCCGAAATAACCTGACGGCGGACATTCGGCTGTGTTGCCTCCACGGTGTTTCCCTGACCGTCAAGCCATCTGTCAACAATGTACGGAGTCATCAGCTTACCGCCGTTTGCAACCGCAGAAATGGCTGTGATCATCTGCAGGGGTGTGATGGTGTAGGACTGACCGAAGGAAGAGCTTGCAAGGTCGGAGGTAGAAAACGAAATTTCCGGATCGTGATATGTGATATCCGCCACCGGAAGGCCTTCACCGGACAGGTCAATGCCTGTGCGCTCAGTAAAGCCGAAGGCCTGGAAATATTTGTAGAACAATTCCTTGCCGAGATGTTCAACACCGATATGCACCGAGAAGGTGTTGCAGGAATTGATAAACAGCTTTTCAAGATTTTCGGGGCCGTGTCCGACAGGATTGTAGTCCTTGATGGAACGGTCACCGACCTGAATGCGTCCGCCACAATCGTAGGTTTCGGTTGTGTCGATTACACCCTCCTCAAGTGCGGATGCAACCAGCAAGACCTTTGCAACCGAGCCGGGCTCGTAGAAGTCGGAAATGACCCTGTTTTTCCAGCGCTCATTCTGCGCTTCGGAATAAGCAGCTCCCTGCTCCTCTTCCGGCAGCAGTGCGATTTCCGCAAGGGCTTGCTCGTCAAGCGTGTATGGGTCATTCGGATCGTAGTCCGGCAGATTTGCCATTGCCAGAATGGCACCGGTCTTGACATCCATAACAACGCCGTACACATTTTTTGCAGCATTTTCAACCAATGCCGTTTGCAATGCAGTTTCGAGAATGGTCTGAATTTCCGCATCCACCGTCAGCACGGGGCTCAAGCCCTGTTCCTCTTCGTATTGTGTCATGAACTGACCGGGCATCGGATTCTGCTGACCGTCCTGTGCGGTAATGGTTCTGCCGGGTGTGCCCGTCAGCTCGTCGTTGTAGTAATATTCAAGTCCTGCAAGACCAACGTCATCCTTACCCGTAAAGCCGAGCATGGTCGAGCACAGATTGCCGCTCGGATAATAGCGGATGGTGTCGTCATTGATGGTCACAACACCGTACAGGTCATTTTCGTTGATGTAGCTTTCCATGGCGGTCATCTTTTCAAGCTCAACCTGACCTGCCACCTCAAGATAGCCGTACTCTGCATTTCTGAGAATCTTCTCACGCATCTCGTTGCCGTCGAGACCGAGAATTGTTGTAAGCCCCGTGATGACCGTTTCCATGTTGTCATCTGTCACCTTCGAGGGATTCACATACACCAGCCAGACCTTTGCGCTCTGTGCCAGCACATGCATATTGCGGTCGTAAATCGTTCCGCGCAGTGCATCCTCTGTGGAAACACTCAGGTGCTGATTTTCTGCCTTTGTTCTGTACTCATCACCGTTGATGATTGCAATTCTCACAACACTGCCGAAGCAAACAACAAACAGCAACGCGGTGATCACAATCCAGAACAGCACCCCTCTTTTTGCCGTGATTGAATTTTGCAATCAAATCCCATCCTTTCATGCATTATATATAAAATTACTTATAATTATAATAATTAAGCGAAGTGAAGGGCGAAGGTATTCCTCGCCCTTTGTTTTGTAAAATATGAAGGCTTCAGCCCATTTTATGCAAAAAGTCCGCTGAAATATTCCGTTACACGCTCAACAAGACCCGATCCGAATGCAGTGTCTTCCCCTGCATAAAGAACCTGATCCTCCGATGACAGATCCACATACTGAATCTGATAATTTCCCATTTTGGTCATGCCAAGCACATTCGTTGCATAAGCCTCAACATTTGCAATACTGAACATGCTGTCGATTGCTGTGTTCAGACGAACCGATTCGCTTTCGCCTTTTTCAATGCTGACCTGCATCTGATTGATGGCACTCATCAGCTCCGTGCTTCTGACGGATTTATTGATAAACATTGCAATAAAGCTGAACATAACCGCACAGCAGCAAAGAATAACAACAACTCTTGCGGTGCTGACACGCTGCTGCTGCATTACTGTCTGCGGTGCATTGGGATCCACAACACGCAGATGCGGATTCGGTCTTACGCTCTTTTTATGCTGCGGCTGTGCTGCAGGCTGTGCGTTATTCACCTTCCTTGCAGCTGAGCCGTTTCTGGGTTCAAATGTTGTAAAATCATAAGCCTCTGCACTCTGATATCCGGCCATGATGATCACCTTTCTCTTACTTCAGTTTCACAATACTGCGCAATTTTGCGCTGCGGCTTCTCGGATTTTCGGCCAATTCAGCCGCCGACGGCGTTTTTCCCCTGAACGCCAAGGCCCCGCGCGGCGTTTTACCGCAGATACAAACGGGAAATTCCTTCGGGCAGGTACACCCTTGGGTAAATTCTTTGAATTTTGCTTTGACAGCACCATCCTCCAACGAATGGAAGCTGATAATCGACAGCACACCGCCGACCTTCAGACAGTCAAACATGCTGCCGATTGCATCGGGCAATCTGCTTAATTCGCCGTTGACCTCGATACGGATTGCCTGAAACGTTTTTCGCGACGGATGCCCGTCACGCATGGCCTTTGCAGGCATGGCACTTTTGATAACATCAGTCAACTCAAAAGTGGTTTCAATTCTCTTCTTTTCCCTTGCCTTGACAATGGCACGGGCAATGGAACGCGAATATTTCTCTTCGCCGTAGCGGAAAATAATGTTTGCAAGCTCGGGCTCGGAATAGGTATTCACCACATCCGCAGCACTCATCCCCTGCATACTCATGCGCATATCAAGCGGCGCATCACTGTGGAAGGAAAATCCTCTTTCTGCCGTGTCAAGCTGATGCGAGCTGACACCGAGGTCTGCAAGCACACCGTCCACCGCATCAATACCGAGACTCTGCAAAACATTTTTTATATCTGAAAAATTGGTTTTAACAATTGTTACTCTCGGATCATTTCCAAAACGACCCTGCAGCACCGCAATGGCCTGCGGATCCTGATCCAGACAAATCAGCCTGCCGTTTTCAAGACGTGCAAGGACGGCAGCACTGTGACCGCCGCCACCCGATGTGCAATCCACATAAATACCGTCGGGCTTGATCTGCAAAGAATCAATGGTTTCATTGAACAAAACCGGAACATGCCTGAATTCCATACACATCACCAGAAGATAGCATCTTCATCGTTTTCGTCCTCAGGATCAGGAAGCTCAATATCCATTTCCATGAGCGCATCCCATTTCTGCGCATCCCAGATTTCGATACGATTGTTGCAGCCAAACACAACAACATCCTTCTTCAGTTCGGCATGATCAACCAATTCCTGCGGAAGAACAAAACGACCCTGCTTGTCCATGTCAGGTGAAAAAGCACCTGCCAATCTTTTTCTCTGCTTGTTACGTGCATCGGCAGTAACAGATTTACGGGAGACCTGTGCAGCAATGGCATCATAGCCTTCATCGTCATACACAAACAGACACTTGTCCGGTCCTTTCATAATAACAAAGGACTCGCCCAATATGTCACGGAATTGCGCCGGCATAGCCATACGCGACTTTGCATCAAGCGTGTGTCTGAATGTTCCGATGGCTCTCATTTGCGCAACTCCTTTCGTAAAAATCTGTCTTTTCAAATTAAACAACATTTTTGTTTTTATGTTGCTTATTATGCCCCACAATGTGGTTTTGGAGTGAATTTGTCACCACTACTCCGTTATTATACCTTTTTTCTCAAAGAATTGCAAGTGCAAAAACACATTTTTTTTAATTATTTTTCATCTTTTTTACGCACTGCGGAACAGGAAATTTTTTTCGCATGAAATACTTTTTTTCGCATCGGAAAACAAGCAGAAAAATGCAAAAAACCACCCCGACAGACGGTAAAAATAACCATCTGCGAGGTGGTGAAAAAAAGCAAAATATAGTATTAAATTTTCCTCTCTGCCTGCAATATTTTGTATTCCGACATCAATGAATCATAAAATTTTCTGCGTAATACAAAATATTGACTTCTGTTTTCCCTGCCGTAATGCACGGCATTGGTAAGAAGAATCCCCCAGAGCCCCGTATCGTGATCCACATAAAGACTTGTGCCCGTAAAGCCCGTATGGCCGAAGGAATTTTCCGGGAACAGATCGCCCATGTAATTGAACGGCGTTCCCGCCAGATGGAAGCCCAGTCCGCGCCGCACGTCTCCGTTGTCCACATGGCAGCGGATCGCCTTTGCCAGCATCGCCGGAGAGATAAAGCCGTCGCCGCCCTTCGCCAGCATGGACGCAAATGTGATCATATCATCAATGCAGGAAAACACGCCCGCATTGGCGGACACGCCGCCCAGAAAGCGCG